>NZ_JBHXCW010000034.1:0-49021 GCF_042725365.1 Lentzea sp. NPDC060358
CTACAACACCGGCATCTCTACGTACTTCTGGATTCTGTCCAACCGCAAAGCCAAGCAGTTGCAAGGCAAGGTGATCCTGCTCGACGCCCGCGACCAGTGGGAGAAGATGCGCAAGTCTCTGGGGGATAAGCGCAAGCGCATCAGCGATGCACAGATCGCATACATCACCGAGTTGTACGTCGATGCCTTGGCCGTAGTGGAAGATCCGGAGCATCCCAACCACGCCAAGGTGAAGATCCTTGGCACACGCGACTTCGGCTACCAGCGCATCACCGTCGAACGCCCCCTCAAACTCCGCTTCGAGATCACTGAGGACAGCCTCGCCGCACTGGAGACTGCGAAGGGGCTGACTAAGTGGGATGGCCGCGACCGCCTGGTTGAGGCGCTACGCGGACTGACCGGCACCGTGTGGTGGACGAAGGCGGAAGCCGCCAACGCCCTGCACAAGACCGCAGTGGACGCCGGTGCGCAGTGGCCGAGCACGGCTTCGCTGCATAAGGCGTTCTGGGGCGCGATCTCGGTGCCCGATCCCGAAGGTGAAGTTCAGAAGGCCAAGGACGGAGCGGTGCTTCCCGATCCCGATCTGCGCGATTACGAAAACATCCCGCTGGACGAGGATATTGACGCTTACTTCAAGCGCGAGGTAATGCCTCACGTCCCCGACGCTTGGATCGACCGCGATAAGACGAAAGTTGGGTACGAGATCCCCTTCACGCGCCACTTCTACGTCTATACGCCGCCGCGTCCCTTGGTTGAGATCGACGCAGAACTTCGTGACCTCGAAGCACAGATTCAGAAGCTTCTCGGAGAGGTGACGCAGTGACCCTTCAAGGCGCAGTAGGGCGACAGGGCAACATTGCTGGATGGCCAGAAGTCCCCTTTCGTGCATTTCTTCGCCGGATCGAGAAAGCAGGAAATACCGACCTCCCATTGCTGGGGGTAGGACTTCATGAAGGAGTTCGCAGGCGCAACGAAAGTGATGGCCGGCCTGCCGCGAGTGAAGATCTTTCCAGCTATAAACTCGTGCGCGAAGGCGATGTAGTCATGAACAGGCTCGGTAAGCCTCATGGATCGGTCGGCGTTTCACCGTGGCGAGGAATTACAAGTCCGGCGTACTGGGTGCTGGAAATCGACCGCAGTCTAGCGAGTCCAGCCTTTGTTCATCATTTGCTGCGCTCCAGCCATCTGGTTCGAGAGTATGAACGCCTCGGCAAGTACATGCCACCCAATCAGTTCGATATCTCCTGGGAAGCGTTTCGTTCGATTGAGGTTCCGCTTCCACCCCTCGAAGAGCAGCGTCGCATAGCCGATTTCCTTGATGCTGAAACCGCCAAAATTGGCTCCACAGTGCAGAAGCGCTTGCGTCAGCGAGAAATCCTCGACGAGCTTGCGCTGAGCACAACCGACGCCGCTATTGCCGAATTGAGTGAAGTTCATTGGATTCGGCTTGGTTATCTCGCTTCTATTCAGAGTGGCGTCACTGTCGACGGGAATCGCGAGCAGGATTCCAGTACGATCACGATGCCGTATCTCAGGGTGGCAAACGTCCAAGCTGACCATATTGATCTAAATCAAGTCGCCGAGATCTCCGTGTCGCGAAGAGTTGCTGCAGCAAGCCGTCTGCAAGTCGGCGACGTTCTAATGACCGAAGGTGGAGACTTGGACAAACTGGGGCGCGGAACGGTGTGGCGCGGGGAGATTCCGGATTGCCTCCATCAGAACCATGTATTCGCCGTCCGCCCCAATAATAGGATCCTCACTTCAGAGTACCTGGCGCTGCTCACGAGGGCATCTATTGCGCGAAGCTACTTTGAAAGCACTGGGAATAAGACGACAAACCTTGCCTCAACTAGCAGTAGCAAGATTCGAGATTTTCGCGTCCCCCTAGTCGACGTTAGCAAGCAGGAATACATCACGGAAGAGGTCGGCTCCAAGAATGGCTCGATTGCAGAAGCTGCAGGAAAGATGTCAAGGCAGCTTCATTTGCTTACTGAGCGCCGTCAAGCATTGATCACCGCTGCTGTTACCGGGCGCGTTGACGTTACTGCTGAACGTAGGCTAGCTGAGGCGGACGGTGTCGACGTATGAGTCCTGGAGTGCACACCGAGCGGGCGTTTGAAGACCGCGTAGAAACTGAGCTTCTGGTCCACGGCTGGCAACGTTCAGAAGGAACTTTTCGCCCCGAACTCGGCTTCGACCCCGCCGAGATGAACCACTTCATCGGCGCGACGCAAATCGAGAGCTGGAACCGGCTCATCGACCTCTACGGTGGCGACCAAGAGACAGCGCAACGCCAGTTCTCCCAACGTGTAGCCGCCGAGATCGACGCACGCGGCGTACTGGACGTCCTGCGCCAAGGCGTTCGTGACCGCGGCGTACACATAGACCTCGCGTACTTCCGCCCCGGCCACACCCTGGCCGCCGACGCCCTCGCTGGCTACCGAGCCAACGTGCTGACAGTGTCACGCCAGGTCTACTACAGCGTGCGCACCAATGAGTCGGTGGACATGGCGCTGTTCGTCAACGGCCTGCCCGTGGCAACGATCGAACTGAAGAACCCGAATACCGGTCAGAACGCCGACCACGCCATCGCTCAGTACCGCAACCGCGACCCGAACGAGCTGTTCTTCGCCAAGCGCACCCTCGTCCACTTCGCCATCGACCCCGACCACGCGTTCATCGCCACGCGCCTGAAAGGCGGCGACACGCAGTTCCTGCCATTCAACACCGGTTCGAACGGCCCAGGCGTGTCCGGAGGCGCTGGAAACGAGCCCGCACGCCCCGGCTCCTACAGCGTGGCCTACTTGTGGGAGCAAATCTGGCAGCGGGACAACTGGCTGGAGATCCTTCAACGGTTCATTCACGTCACCGCGCCGGACAAGAGAGGCGCGAAGCTCAACCCGCACACCGCGCCTCGCATCTTCCCGCGCTACCACCAGTGGGACGCGGTGCGGAAGATGATCGCTCACGCACGGACCAACGGTGCCGGGCACAACTACCTGATCCAGCACTCCGCTGGATCAGGCAAGTCGAACACGATCTCGTGGCTGTCACACCGGCTGTCGAACCTGTTCGACGCCGACAACCAGCCGGTGTTCCACAAGACCATCGTGATCACCGACCGGGTGGTACTCGACCGGCAGCTGCAGAAGACGATCTTCCAGTTCGACCACACTCCCGGCGTGGTGAAGAAGATCGACGAGGACTCCACGCAGCTTGCCAAGTCACTCGACGACGAGACTTCGAAGATCGTCATCAGCACGTTGCAGATGTATCCGTTCGTGCTGAAGAAGATCGCCGAGATGGGCCTGACCGGTAAGCGCTACGCGGTGATCATCGACGAGGCGCACTCGTCGCAGGGCGGTGACTCGGCGATCCGACTCAAGCAGGCCCTAGGGTCAAACGCTGTCCGCCGCGAGGACGAGGACGACATCGAGTACATGACGCGGGTGCGGGGCAAGCAGCCAAACCTGTCGTACTTCGCGTTCACCGCAACCCCGAAGTCCGCGACGCTGAAGCTCTTCGGCACCTTCGATCCGGAGCGGGTGAACCCGCGCACCGGCGAGCAGGGCATGCACGTGCCGTTCCACATCTATTCGATGCGGCAGGCGATCGAGGAGGGTTACATCCTCGACGTGCTAGCCAACTACCTCACCTACGACACCAAGTGGCGATTGCGGGAAGCGGCGGTCGAGCAGCAGGAGTCACGTATCTCGAACCCCGACGTCGACGCGGGCAAGGCGCGGGCCAAGCTGGTTCGCTTCGCTGAGCAGCACCCGAAGTCGTTGGAGCAGAAGGCAAAGCTGATCGTCGACGACTTCCGCGAGAACATCTCCGGCCGGCTCGGTGGCCGTTCCAAGGCGATGGTTGTAACCGGCGGCCGGCAGCACGCTCTCGACCTGTACCAGGCGATCCGAAACTACGTCGATCTTCGCGGATTCACCGACTGCGGCACGCTCGTCGCGTTCTCTGGACAGCTGAAGGACGTGAAGACGGAGCTGGACTTCACGGAGGCTCAACTCAACGGCTTCCCGGAAGGCCAGCTGCCGGACCGGTTCGGCTACACCAAGGCCGACGACCCTCAAGCGGTGGCACGCAACCAGGACGAGTACCGACTGCTGGTCGTCGCCGAGAAGTACCAGACCGGGTTTGATCAGCCGTTGTTGTGCGCGATGTACGTCGACAAGCCGTTGACCGGTGTGGCGGCCGTGCAGACGCTATCCCGGCTCAACAGGACTCACCCGCTGAAGTCGCAGGAGGACGTGCACGTCCTCGACTTCGTCAACACGGCCGCCGACATCCAGACCGCGTTCGAGGACTGGTTCGAGACCACGATCACCGAGCCCACCGACCCGAACCTGCTCTACTCCAAGCAGCGCGAGGTGATGGAGTACGCGCTGCTCGTCGCGTCGGAGATGGAGGCGTTCGTCCGCGTCCTCGCCGCGGCCGGGCCGGGCCGGATGCCGGACGCGGCGGAACGCAAGCTGCATGCCGAGTTGCACGAGTACCTCAAGCCCGCGTTGGACCGTTTCGAGGCAATGGAGTCCGACGACGAGAGGGAAGGCTTCCGGAGCGCGCTGCAGGACTACGTGCGCGCCTACAGTCTCATCGCACAGATCGTCGACTGGGGCGATCGGGACCTGGAGCGCCTGTACCAGTACGGCCGAGTGCTGTTGATCCGCCTGCCGGGCAGGCCGTCGACATCGGTCGACATCGGCGATGCGGACCTCAGCCACTTCCGTCTGGAGTTCACCGGGCGGCACAACGTGTCGCTGTCCGCCGTCGGCGACCGCGACGTGCGCGGCCATGCGGCCGACGGCGGCGGCTACCGCGAACCCGACGTCAAGCCGTTGTCGGAGGTCATCGAGGAGCTCAACGAACGGTTCGGCCTGGAGCTGGGCACCTCGGACGAGATCCTCGTCTACCAGCAGGTCGTGAGCCTGGTCGAGGACACGGGGATGCAGCAGATCGCCCTGATGAACGACGAGGCCCGGTTCGGCCAGGTCGCCGACGACCGGCTGGACGACATCGTCGCCGAGAATGCCGAGCGCAACACGGACTTCATGAAGCTGTACTTCGACAACAACGAGTTCCGCAAGGCGATCAAGGAGGCCGCGCGCAGGCGTGCCTACCGGATCATCACCGAGCCGGCCAGGGACGAGGCGCTGGAGCGGTTGCGTGCCGAAATGCGCAAAGAGACCGGTGGCCACACGATCGAGTAGTAACGAGATCGGCCGACAACAAGACTGATCTTGCAGGGAGGGGGGTGGGGGCATGGAACAACCGGCGGAAAAACGGCTCCTGGCCGGGCGGTACCGAGTGGACGGTTCACTCGGGCGTGGCGGCATGAGCGAGGTCTTCCACGGCTACGACGAGCGGCTGGACCGGCGGGTGGCCATCAAACTGCTGCGCCCGCCCTCCTCGGTCCCGGCCGCCCCGGACAGCCCCGAAGCGGTCGAGATCCTCGACGCGCTGGAGCGCGACCGCAAGCGGTTCCTGCGCGAGATCCGTACCACCGCGCAGCTCGAACACCCCGGCACCCCCGCTGTCTACGACACCGGCGTGGAGACAGGAACCGATGGCGGCACCCAGCTCTGGCTGGTCATGCAACTGTTGCGCGGTTCGACGCTGGAAGCGATCCTCGACCACACCGACTACGTCACCGAACGGCCGAGCGTCGCGTGGGCCGCGGCCATCACCGCGCAGGTCGCGGCGGTGCTGGCCGACGTGCACCGGGTGGACATCGTCCACCGCGACATCAAGCCCGCCAACGTGATGCTGGTCGACGAAGGCCTCGTCAAGGTGCTCGACTTCGGCATCGCGATCCTGCGTGGAACGGGCGCGCTGCCGCGCCTGACCCAGGTGGACCGGACCGTCGGCACGCCGCCGTACATGTCGCCGGAGCAGGGCCTCGGTCAGGCGGTGACCTCCGCGTCGGACATCTACTCGCTCGGCTGCCTGTTCTTCGAACTGCTCACCGGAGACGTGCCGTTCCACGGCACCACGGACATTCCGCTCCGTGCTCACCACCTGCGCACGCCCGCGCCGTCGGCGCGTTTACGGCGTACTGACGTCCCCGCCGAGATCGACGCCCTGGTGGTGGCGATGTTGGCGAAGGAACCGGACGAACGCCCGACGGCGGCAGCCGTGTACAGCGCCCTGGTCTCGTTGGCGTCCAGGCAGAATGGCGCCGAGGAGGCTGATGAGCTGCGTGACCCGACGCGTCCGTTCCGGCGACCGTTGCTCGCTCCCGCCAGGCGCCCCCGGCACGTCGGTGCCCGCGAACCGCTCTCCGACGCCGAGTTCGTCGTCCTCAAGGCCAACGTCCAGGCCTTGCTGGACAACGACCAGCCGTCAAGGGCGATCAGTCTCATCGAGGACGGCATCGAGCGCGCCGACCACGACCCCGCATTGAAGCTTCGGCTACGCCACCTTCAGGCGGCAGCCTGCTTCTACGCTGGCGAGTACACGCGTGCCGCGGCGTTCTTCGACGCCGTCGGCCGCGACTACCGCCGATACCTGTCAGCGGCCGATCCGGTCGTCCTCGACGCCGCCTACCACGCGGGTCACGCGTACGCGGAGATCGGTAAGTCGGAGAAAGCGTTGCCGCAGCTGCGGTTCTATGTGCAGAACGCCGTAGCTACCTCCGAGGACGACACAGCGGAGAGGATTCTCGAGTCTCGCTACGTCATTGCCCAGATGCTTGCGACCGAAGGCGAGCCGGAGGAGGCGGTGGCGGAGCTGGAGAGCCTTCGCCCGGTTCTGTGCGACGCGTTCGGTGCCGAGTCGACCCAGATCCGCAACCTCGACAAACAGATCTCCAAGCTCCGCTTAGCCGTGATCTAACGCCTGAGCCCGCCGGACTTCGTGGCCGAGAGGAACGCGGCCCACGCCGACGCCCTGACGGCGAAGGTGCCGCCGCCTGGGTTCTTGCTGTCCCGTACGTCGGTCTCGTGCTGGCCGACGGACAGTTCGACACAGTTGTTGTCAGGTTCGGAGTAGCTGGACTTGCGCCACGTCTTGCCGGAGTTCACGTCGCTGGAATCCTGTTCTTGAAGAGCTCCGCCAGCTCGCGGATGATCTCGAGCGACTCTTCGGGCGTGAAGGCCTGCTCGTTCGCGATCTCGTGGAACGACTTACGGAACTTGTCTACGTCAACCTCATTCTCCACCCACTTCCCGCCTGCCCTGGTCTCCAGGTAGACGACATCCGGGAAGTCCTCGTCGTCGAAGCCGAGGATGGTCACGCCGTAGATCGCGTAGGCACCAGCGTCTTCGCCGATCACCTGAATCGTGACGTTCGGCAGCGCTGCCACTGCCAGCAGATGAAGCAACTGCCCGTACATCACGGCTGGTCCACCGACAGCACGTCGGAGAGCTGCGACGTCGATCAGGAAGTGCGCCCGGAGAGGCTCGTCTCCGTGCATTCGCATCTGACGGCTCTGCCTTGCGGCAACGACACGGTTCGGGTGGATCTTCTGGTTGAGGAAGAGGTGTGCCGCCTCGCGGCGCGCCAGCGTGTACTCCGGCACCTGCAGCATTCCGGGAATCAATGCCGCTTCCACCTGCTTCAGCCAGGCAGCGTCGGCTTCCGCACGAGCGTATGAGCGGGCGACCTGGTTGTACGCGGCCGGATGCTGCACACGGGTGCTGTCCTGTTTGGCGTCCTCCCAGAACTCCGTCGCCTTGCGTCGCCCGTCCTCGTCCGCTTCGACGAGATCGAGGAACAGACCAAGGTCGGCCCATCCGAGCAGATTCGTCCCGTTGAGAGCCCTGGACAGGAACGACTCGGTCTTCCGAAGCTCACGCGCGAGGAACTCCAAGTCCTTGCCCGCATCCCTGCGGAGCTGGTCAAGCAGGCGACCCAGCTTGGTCTTCCGGTAGGTCTTCTCGCTCGGCACCTGGCCGCCTCCTCGCACCTCGACACGCGCGAATCACCCTAGCTGCGGTACCTCCAGGGCACATTCACACGATCCGGTTATCGCACTAGGGGTCAATTGTCCCCTATCTTAGCTTCGTTGGCGGGGTTTCTGGCCCCTCAGCGGGGAGGCCACTCGGACGGGCGTGTCCGGATCGGTCAGCGCGCCACGCCCAGGAACCCCGTCGGCCCAACGCCTGCACGAAAGGAAGCGACATATGGCACACGGAGAAAACACCGTGCCGGTCGTCGTGAACCTGACTCCGTTGCAGGCTGCGGTGCTCGCCAGAGCCGCAGTGGTCGTCACTTCAGCGCTCGATTGCAAGGACGCCAACGCGGCCGAGCAGGGGCTCCTCCTGTTTCGCCAGGAGGTCGCCCGTGCCGTCTCGAACGACACGGCGCGGGACTCGCGGAAGCGGCCGGAGCCGGTCAGCCGACTCTGCCGCCGAGCCGGATAGCCGTCGAAAGGGTGTGTGTCATGAGCAACCTGGTCCTGTTTTCCGAGCTGCGCCAACGACTTCTCGACCACCTGGACCTCGTGTCACGGATCGCGGTCGACGGCGACGGCACCTCCGCGCTGTCGATGGCGAGGCAGGAGGTCCCACGGTTGGTAGCGGCGTTGCGCGTGCTCGTCGACGAGCACCAGCCCGACGAGAACGGGCATTGCCGAAAGTGCCGCAGCGGGCCGGTCTGGCGAAGGGCGTCCTCGCCCTGCCGCCTGTTGCTCAACGTGCATCTCGCCGCCGGAGCCGCCACCGCGACGACCCAAGACCGAACGTGCTGGAGACCACGGCGCCACAGGATTGGAGGACACTGATGCATCACCTGCGCCGCGCGCTCGACAACCTGCCGCCGGAAGGCCTGGAGTTCAAGCTCCACATTCTCCGCAGGCTGCTCGACAGCGCTCCAGAGCCGTTGACCGTCAGCCAAATCAGAGAAGGTGGACCGAACCGCACCGACGCGTCCGCCTGGTATGCCATGAAGGCACTTGAGCGCAGTGGCGCGGTCGCTTCCGTCCCGACGACCGCGCAGTGCCGCGTCGCTCGCTACCGCTTGGCCGATAGCGCGGAAGAAGTTGTCCGCGAGTTCGTGGCGGATCGGTCGCGGCAGGAGTTGCCCCCGCCGCTGTCACCGCTGCCTGGCAGCCCGCAGCACCAGCAGGTGCTCACCGTACTCTGCGCGCGCCCGGACAGTTGGTTCACGGTGAACGAGCTGACCTCGAAGCTCATACGCCTGCGCAAGAGCGCCCGCCGGCCAACACTGGAGTTGTATGACGCCGGCTACCTGCTCCGCCGGATGTCCGACGGCGGACGACCGGGCCGCGCCGAATACCAGTACCGCCTGAACCCCGACGCCGCAACACATGCGCACGCGCTGCTCGACGCACGAGTTCGGAGCACACGATGGCACTGAAGCTGGTCAACGGTAAGGCCAGCCTGGAAGTTCGGGCACTGAGCCGGACTGTGCTCAGCTGGCGCTCACGACGTGGGTGGTCTCTGGCGGAGCTGGAGAAACAGGTCGGCTTTTCCGCGGCGAAGTTGTCGATGCTGTGCACCGCGTCGCAGCGCTTCTCGACGGTTGACGTGATCAAGATCGGCAACGCCTGCGGTGCCGACGACGAAGAGGTCGAACTTTGCGTTCGGGCAGCGCAGCGCGCCTACGACCCTAAGATGTGGGATCGCATCAACGGCGACGCTTGGCCGCGGTTGACGTGGACCTACTGGGACATCGCGGCGGAGGCGACGGAACTGGTGATCGTGGCGATGGACGCGCTGCCTGAACTTGTGCGCACCGAGCCTTACCACGCGGCGATGTTGAAGGCGGGAGCGACAGCGCACGAGCTCGACATCAAGCTGAAAGAGGAACTCTTGGCGCGGTTGGCTTTGGATACCAGGAAAGCTGCGCGCTCAGGAAACCTGGGGCCGTTGCGGGTTCAGTTGATCATCTCCGAGCCAGTGCTGGCGAGCAGAGTCGGCGGCTCGCGGGTGATGGCTGACCAGATGCGACGTCTCGAGGAACTGAACGAACTTCCTGGCTTCGAGATCACCGTGGTCGACAACGAGGCGGGCCCGTACTACGGCATGGGGACGTCATTCACCGTGATGCGGTTCGTCGAGAGGCGCTTCGATGACGTTGTTCACGTTCGCACTCCGCACCATGACAGCTGGTTGGAGTCCGAGGCAGAGCGCTTGCCATACGAGCGCGTCCTCGACGCCCTTGCCGAGGTCACGCGAACACGTGCGCGATCCTCGTGCTGTCTGAGCCGAAACGCGATCATGCTCCAAGACCCGATGCCCAGTGACAGGTCCGAGAACGAACGTCCGACCTCGCGTGCGTTCCGACCCAGCGTCGTGAGGTGAGCATGTCCTTGCCCCGCAAACCCCCTCGCCTTGGCATCGGGACGCAGGAGGGACCGCAGACCCAGTACGAGACCGCTGCACAGTCCTATCAGGACGACTACGGGTGGGCCGTAGGCGTATATCGATCCGGCGTATGGCTGGTGTCTGGCCGTGGCGTTGATGCGCTCGACATGCCACGAGAACTCGGCGAACGCGTCCAGTTGGCGACAGGCAACTCGGTGCCGCTGTTCGAATCTCCTGAGGACAACAGCACGCGGTGGGTCTTTCTCGTCGCCTCGCACACCGGACCCGCCGAGCCGAGAATGGCCGAACTCGGCATCGACCACATCCGCGCAGGAAGATGTGTCGACCTACCGCCCAGCGAGTTCGGACAACACCGGTTGCGCTGGATCAGCACGCCCAGTGGCCTGCTGACGCCTGATTTCACGACCGTCGTGCACGCTGTGCTTCAAGCGAGATGATCACCATCTGCCCGGAACACGAGCGAGTGTCGAGGGGACCCTGATCAGGAAGCTTTCAGCCGGGTCGGCTCGGGTGCTCACTGCGTCTGGACCGCGTCATAGAACGACTTCGCGAGTTCACGCAGCGGCCCCCGGCACTCCTGCGACCTCGGCGCGGGCTTGTCCGCAGGCTTGTTGACGAGAATCAGCACGGCGTTGACGTCGAGGATGATCAGGGTGCAGCTGTCCCTGTCCTTCGGTGTCAGCCACTTCGCCTTCTCGCCGACCTTCATGTCCTCAGCCGCACCGTCATCAGCAGGATCGGCCCCCGGCTTGGACGTCACGTCGTAGACCTCACGGGCCTTGAGTGCTCCTCTGCCTGGACCGGCAGGTCCCGAGACGTCGCTCTTCTCGTCCCGCCACGCTGACACCTGCAGGTTCACCCGTGGCCAGTCCGGGATGCGCTGGAACTCGCATCCGGTCAGCATGTCGGACACCGAGGGGTCTTCGTTGCCGGACCGGAACGGCGGCAGACCTGTCACCCTCTGCGTCACCTGCCGGCAGGTCGGCAGCTCCGTGTACTTGGCGCGAACGGGTGCAGGCGATGTCGCCGAGGTCGGCGACGTGATGGACATGCCCTGCGGCCTGCCGCTCACCGCGTCGCCACCGGTACACGCCGCCGCACTCAACGCGAGGACCGCCATGCCAAGGATCCCAGCGGATCGGTTCACTGCGCTCCCAGCCCCTTCAACAGGTCCTCTTCTGCGGTGGACAAGTCCGAGTTCATGTGCGACTGGTGCCCTCGCGGGCGTACGTGGCCTGGCTGAAGTGGCCCATCGCCACATGGATGCGGGTCGCCTCCGTGGTGCCGAAACTGCCGATCTTCACGACGTTGCCGTTGCGAGGCTGGATGATCAGAACTTGGCTGCGGGTCAGCCTGACCTCCTGGATCTCAGCCCAGCTGAGGTGCGCTCCATGCCACTGAAGGCCGTCGGGTGAGATCGCGATCATCGGTGTTCGAAACAACCGGAACCCGAAGTCGGTGAGGACGAGTGCCACCGCGGTCCAGGACGCGATCGTCATACCGGTGGTCACCGTGTCGCCCTGGAAAGCCGACGAGGTGTAGACGAACACTCCGATGCAGCCGAGAAGGAGAAAGAAGAACATCAGCCACCCACGTGGGTACTGGGTGAAGACTCGCACGGTGCGATCGGGTTTCGTCATGTTGTCCGGCCGTTGGTAACGCACCGGTCTGGGGCGGGGCTTCCGCCGCTCGGGCAGTAGCCGCCACGCGATCGCGATGTACACGTAGAACCAGAGAACGCCGAACAGCAGAAGCAGGACCATGCCCCATCCCGCGTACGGGCGTACCGGATACAGGTCACCGCGGTTGAACCCTTCACCGGCCACCTGCTTGCCGATGAGATCGGGCCGGAGGAAGCCTCGCCCCGTCGTGGTGACGACGTTGCCGTTGACCTTGTTCGTGACCGTGGCGCTGCACTCGTACACCCAGCCGAAGCCGCGCAGGGTCACAGGGCCGTGCCGGTCGCACGAGGTGGCGACGATGATGTGACTGGCGTCGCTCAGGTTCTCGGTCTCGACCTTGTCCGAGAAGTAGTTGAAGATCGTCGCGCCGAGCAGGTACCCGAGAACCGGAACGATCAGGAACGCGAAGATCCGATGCAGGACTCGGACGGCCTTCATCCGCTGTCGGCCTCTCTGCGCTTCTCCTCCTGCTTCTCTTCTTCCTCAGCCCGCAGGTCCCGCCACGTCCGCCAGCCGCCACCGTCCTTGGCCTTGTCCTCCCAGTCGTGAAACTTGGTGGACTCCTTGGCTGCCTCGATCCCCAGCTTGGGCAGGAACTCGGCGGGCGCGGTCTTGAAGCCGTCGACCGCGACCTTCTTCGCCTCGCCCACCGCGTCCCTGGCCATGTCGGTGAAGGAGAAGTCAGCAGCGCGACGTCGCCTGTCCGCTTCGGCACTTTTCGTAAGAACGCCGACGAAGTCGTCTCCGCTCTTGGACAGAGCGGTCTTGGCGTTGACCAGGATGTCGTCGAGCTTCTTGAACAGCCCACCTGCGTTGCTGAACGCCTTGGTGAGCCTGCGGCAGGCTTCCAGAGCCTTGTTCGCCCACTTGACCGCGACAGGCACACACTCGGCGATCGCTCCCGCAAGGCCCGCGCCGGCCGCTGCGACGGCGGGCGCCCACCGGAGGCAGATCGAGATCAGCTTGCCGATGGCGTCGGAGATGATGTCGCGCACGATGTCACGGACGACCTTGAGCACGATCTTGCACGTCCGGACGAGGCTGGCAATCCCTCCGGCAGCGGTCGCGACTCCGGCGTAGGTGTCGGCGCGATCGACACCGAAACCCCGGTACTGCTCGCTGTCCTTGCCAATCCACCCGGTGGTGTCGTTGTTGACCCAGGTCCTGAGGTCGTCCGAGGTGTCCTTCAGGTGGTCGGACACGGACTCCCAGGTCTTCGCCATGCCGTCCAGGGCTTCCTGGTCACCGATGAGCCAGTCCAGTGGCTCCTTCAGAAACCAGACGTGCTCGACCAGCCACCCGAACCCCGCGCTGAACAGCGCCGCCAGCGGATCAACGAGAACACCCGCCACTCCGGCGACCGTCGCGCCCGCATTGATCAGGCCTTCTGCCCAGTTGCCGCTCGAGAAGCCCTTCACCGTCTCGGTGGCGTCGTGGAAGATCCCCGCGCCCTCCGTGAACGGCGTCTTCTCGCCGGTGTTCACGAGGTAGTTCTGGCGTGGCGCGGGCGCCGGTCCCATCGTGGTCATCGGTCGTGCATCCCGTCGAAGATGTCGGACTGCGCCTGCTCATGTTCCTCGATGTGCTTACGCCACCCGTCGAACCGCTTGACGTGGTCACCCGAAGCGTCCGCTGCCTGGCGCATGGTGTCCATCGCAGCGTTCTGCGCGGCGGTGCAGAGAGCCGCGAGTGGGAAACCGAGCTTGCCGAACGCCTCCATGTTGGACACGACCTGCGCTGCGCTCAGCGCGTAGTTCACCTGCTGGCCGACGTTGTTGAGCTTCGTCGCGTGGGCCTGCATCTCAACCAGGTCGATTCGGTAGGTCATCGCAGGAACCCCTTGTTGCTGAAGTCGTCGTCATCATCCTGCGGCGGACGGGGCCGCTGCGGGCGAGGTGGCACTGGTGGTGGGGGCGGTGGCGCGTCGTCCTCGATCGCACCGAGCCGCGGTGGGCCCTCGCCATACCCGCCACCTCCCGGCACGTACTGGGGCGGAGGTGGCGGCTGGGCACTGCGCAACTTGTCCATCATGAAGTGCATCGCCTCGGAGTCAGCGCCGAGCATCGGCGACATCGCCTCCTGCACCGTCGAGGCAACCCGGCTCTGCGCGGCCTGCACCACACGCAGCACCTCCTGAGCGACGATGTCGCCTTCTCTGCGCTGCAACGAGTTGCCGAGCTTCAGATCCACGAGGTTGCCGGCATCGTTGACCGTGACGACGATCTGACCGTCAGCGCTGCGTTCCATGACACGCAGGTTGGCCAAGGTCTCGCGTATCGCGTCGCTCTTGCGCTGGGCTTCAGCCAGCTTGCCCTCGTACTGATTGAGGATCTGATCCGGGTCAGTCATCGGCCCACTCGGTCCTTCTCGTTGTTCTTCTCAACTACTGCCACCAGTGCTCCGCTGCGGATGCGCTCGGAAAGTCGCGCTTCAGCCGACAGGCTGCGTCAGAGCCTGGACGCTGGCGACGGTTTCATTCTCCGAGCACCGGAGGGGCCACGAGCGTGTCGTTGCCGAAGATCTCGTCCGGATCCGGCTCGAGCAGATAGGACGGGGAAGTCCGCTCGATGTCCTCGTCACCCTGGCCTTTGGCGGCACCAGCACCCATGCCACCCATCGCGCCGACGCTGGTGCCACCACGGCCGGCACCACCACCGGCGGCCGCGCCACCACGTCCTGCCGCGCTCTCGCCACCCGGCATGACGCCCGCTGACCCGCCAGGCCCGAAACCCTTGGCGGCATCCGGATTGCCGAGGCCAGCACTGCCGCCAGGGAGCCGTCCACCACCGGTGCCGCCACCCGTGCCACCAGTGCCACTGCTGCCACCGCGTCCAGCCGACCCGCCGCCGGCTCGGCCGCCAGGACCGCCCTGGGTGCTCTTGGAGCCGGAATTCGGGCCGGGCAGCGGTCCGCCGAGGTTGAGATTGTTGTTGCCGCCCAGCTGGTTGTTGCCGCCCTGGTTGCCCAGGTTCGGCCCGTTGCCGCCGAGATTGTTGTTGATACCGCTGGTATTCGTGCCGCCGGTACCCGATGTCGGGGGCGCCGTCCAGGATGTGTTCGTGGTGTCGTTGCCGACCCGTGGGAGCGGCGTGTTGCCCTGACCGGTGAAACCGGGGTTCGGTGCGATCGGCGGCCTGCCGGGATCGACCGGCTCCTTTGGCGGGGCTGGGGGCTCGGGTGCGAACGCGGGCTGGGCTGCGGCGGTCTGTGCGACGGTGCGGTCATAGGTCTCCACCGCCCGCGCCGCCTGCTCGTGATCAGCCTGCTGCTGCTGGAACGCCGCCTGATCCGCCGACGCCTGCTGTACGAACTGGATCGGGTCGGTGATCGACATCAGCCGTTCCCGCGACGCCGCCGCGTCGAAGGGCTGCGCGGGCGGTGGTGGAACGTTGTTCTTCGCATCGCTCAGCGCACGAGCTTGTTGCGTGAACAACGTTCCCGCAAGCTGTGCCGCGGTGCCGGTCTCGCCGGCGCGGTTGCTCATGTTGGCCAGCGCCTGCCGGGCACCATCACCGGCCTTGCCGGTCCAGTCGGCCTCGCTGCTGCCGATCGCCGTGGCGACCTCGTCGTTGAACGTGGCCAGCTCGTTGCCGATCTGCGTCCACACGTCGGCGATCTCACCGATCGCACCAGCATCGACCCCGTTGTTGACCGACTCGTGCAGCTGTTGGTGCGGGATGCCGATGTAATTGGCGTCGGGCTGCCCAGGCGCTGACCGCGTCAGCACCTGCTGCTTGAGCTGTGCCGCCTGCGCGTCCAGCACGTCGTTAACGCGGTTCGGCGCCTCGACCAGTTGCATCACCATCCCCAGAAACGGGCCGTACTGCCCTTGGACCTCGGCAGTGACCCGTTCCTGTACCTCCTGACCGGTCTGCACCTCCGCGTGGCGCTGCACGCCATAACGCGAGTACACATCGGACGGTCTGCCCGGCGCTCCCTCGTTCATCCCCCGCAACCCCTCTCCTGACAACGCCCGCTACGGCAACTTCGGCTCGACCAACTCGGCGATCTTCAACGCAGGCGGACACGGATCAGTCGACGCACCGGCATTCAGCGTGACGTCTACTCGCGACGACGACGTAACCCCAATGGCGACAATGCAACTGCCACCAGCGCCTACCAACTGCTTCGCTTGGTGGCTGCCGACCTTGATGTCCTTGATCTCGCCACCGGTCGCCTGAACACCTGCCAGCCCCACGTCCGTCCGGATACCCACCGATAGAAAGACACGATTGGGCGCAAACTCGCAGCCACGCGAGGACCCGATCTTCTGCGGCTTGGGCTCTTCTTTCAGGGGACCCAAGACCTGTTCTGCTTCGCTCCTGGTCAGCAGGCTGCACGGGTCGGCGTCTGTCAGAGAGCCGCTGGCGTTGGTCGAGGTCGGCGAACTCGTCGAAGTGCGGGTGTCCTCACTGGAGGTGGGGTTGCCGGTGTCCGGCATGGGCTTGGGATCACCGGGCGTCGAGCCGGTGCACGCGGTCATGGCGACCAATGCGGCGGCGGCCAGGCTGGTCAGGACGATCCGAGAGTTCACGAGTTCGTATCCCTGGTTGGTCAGGCGGAAAGAGTGGGGCCACCGGCCTTGGTGATGCCTTGCTTGGCGTCCTCGTCGGTTGCCTGGTAGGCAGCCATCGCCTTTTCCACGTCGGAGCGCATCTGTTCCAGCTTCTTCTGGAGTTCCTTCGCCGCGGTTATGAATCCTTGCGCCGGATCGGTGGCGATAGTCGCCAAGTAAGGCTTGTAGACCTGCGCGGCAGGAGTTGTCCCCAGCGGCGGTTGCTGGCTGATGACGTCCGACCTGCCGAGAGCACGTGTGATGCCGTCGTACATCTTGTCAATGGCCTTGATCAGCGCTTGGCCACCGTGTTCGTTGACTCCGACACCGTCAGCAACGGAGGCCGAGAAGGCGGCCGCCGAGTCGCTGATGCCCTTCATCCCGGCGAAGAATGCCTCAGGCATCGCCTTGCCCCTCTCTACGCTGCGTCGTTCAACGGTAACAACCAGTCGCAGTCGTGTCCCCGGATCCGACGTATCAGCCGGACTGCCGGTTCCTTCCGCTACCGATGCGAATCGACGATCCGGTTCAGATGCCGGTCGAGAGCTGACTGGTCAGCAGGCGTGTAGGTGGCCGCATGCCGACCGTCCGAAGCGGTGGCCGGAATCACCGCGTACCGCCCGGCGTCGGTGTCCAGATAGTTGATCGTCCCGAGTTCGGTTTCCCGCCCGTGACGGCCACGCGCGGAGACCGAGAAGTATCCAGCGCCCAGTCTCGGGCGACGCAGGATCTCCTCGGCGACTGCCCGCTGTCCCGCAGGCGATGGACCGGTGGCCTTCACTGCGGTACGGAACGTCATTTCCGAGAAGTCCTCCTCTGCCCGCCGCCGTTCCGAGGGGGCCGAAGTGTCGGTCACCGTGACCGACACGCCAGGACCTGAACGCATCGGAGGCAGCAGCCGCACCAGGCCGGGCACGATCGCGTCAGGCTGGCACAGTCGGAAGGCGACCGTCTCGTTCTGCTGCTCGGCCACCACGCCCCAACGCCCATCGGTCACGGCGAGTGCCGTGGGTTGGGCTTCACCGGCGGTACCGACCAGTGCGATCACCAGGTGCCCGCGGGCGAACACGTGCAATGCCTCCACCAGCTCTGGTGCGAACTCGCCGCCTCGGATCAGTCCACGGGCGGAAAGGTCCTGATGCACGGCCTCTACCAGGCGGAGCCGCTCCTCCCGCGTCTTGCCGTGATGCTGTATCGCGAATGGGAAGCGTCGCACGGTGATCCGCAATGCTTCGCCGAGCACGTCCAGCGCCGCGAACGAACAGACGATCTCCCCCGACACTCTGCAACCACCCCTCGTCTGCCGCACCGCCCCTCCACGGTGCGTGACCGGCGGACATACTGCCAGTCGAACGCTCGTCAACGGAGCGTTACCGGACAGGAGCAGACGAAGATCTCATCAACACCCCTCAAGTGAGGCAGACGGACTGAGCTGGACTCATTGCCCCGCTGGCGAACGTCGGGCCACGCACGAGTACCTGGATCGAGTGAACTTTGTTCGTGAAGCGGCCGCGCGAGTTGTACGCCGAACTTGTACTCAGGCTTGAGTCTTGATCGGCTGGGTCGGCGTCTGAAATCGATCAGAAAATCGGCAGTTGAGAGCTGCATGGTTTTCCTGCACGATAGAGGGGAATGCCGATCATGTTCACGCTGGAGGCAGGACGGGGACACGGCCGACTGCAACATTTCGGTCACATATAGATCGCCAAAAGGTTCCAATGATGCCACTTTCGGTCACGTTTAGGTAACTGACCAGGATTTTCGGCCCATTTTTCGGAGTTGAGGGATGTCGAGGATTTCTCGGCACTCTCGCCGGAGGTGGTAGTGATCATGGCGGATGCCGGCAAAAGCGTCAGCGGTCGTGGCGTGGTTGGTACGGATGGGTTGACGTCTGGACCTACGCCTGGGTCCGCGAGGCCTCGGCGTTCTGAATCCGCTGCCCCACACGCCGAGGTTGCTTGCTCTAAAACCACTGGTCAACGGTGGTATCGGCGGGAACGTGCGGAAGGCCGACTGAGGAGTGGTCCTCACCCATCCGAACATCGGGGGCGCGCGGGGCGCGGCGACCGGCGGGTTGGAGAGCCGGATGCGGCGCTGTGGTTCCGTCTGGTCGATCGGGACCGCCGACTGCTGGCCCTGCTGGCCGAGCACAAAGTACTGACTACCAATCAGATTGCCGAGATCGAGTTCCTGTCCGTGCGCCGTGCACAGGACCGATTGCGACAGCTGCGAGAGCTGGGAGTGGTATTCGCGTCGCGTGAGTCCTACCAGCGTGGCGGGACCAGCCAGACCCGTTATGCACTCGGCTACCTCGGCGCCCGGTTGATCGCCGCACAGCGTGCGGAGCGTCCGCCCGCACCGAAGGCGTACACCGAGAGCCTGGAACGGCTCGCGCTGTGGCCAAAGCTCACACACCAGCTCGGCGTCAACGACTTCTTCTGCGCGCTGGCCAGCCACCGCAACCCCGCACGCCTGCGCGAGGAGAGCCGCGAGAACGAGGTAAGTGGGCTCACCCAATGGTGGCCCGAACTTCGCTGCACCAGGTTCTTCGTCAAGTACCACAGTGGCGGACGCGACACCGCGCTGCGCCCAGACGGCTACGGCTGCTGGGAAGAGCACGGGCGAGTGGTGCGCTTCTTCCTCGAACACGACACCGGCACCGAATCGCTGACCGCCGTCATCCGCAAGATCGATGACTACCGTGACTTCCCGACCGACGCTTTCGGTGTCCTGCTGTTCTCGGTGCACTCGGCCAGACGGGAGATTGCCCTGCGAGAGGCGCTGCGCCGCGCCCTCGGCGACCCCGGTTTCGTAATCGCCACCGCAGCGCGCGACCACGGCCACCAGGACGGCCCAGCAGGACCGATCTGGGGCCTGTGGAAGCCGCAGGGCGGCGACAGTGTGCCCCGCCGGTACCGCTTGGCCGAACTGCCCCAACGCGGCCCCTACGTCGAACACCGCGCCTCGAACACCGCCCAGCCTCTCAACGAAGCGGCATTCGATCCGAACGACCGGGACATGCTGCGCCGCATCGACGCGCCACAGCCCGAACCTGCCACACCAGCGGCTTATCAGGACGACGGCACCGGCCTTGACCGCGTCGTGCTCTACGACGATCCCGACGACGTGTACCGCACGCCGACGACTCCCGGTCTGCTCGATGGCCAGCGACCACGGCGGCCGCGCTTCACCGTGTGAACTCCCAGCAGCCGTAAGCGCTTCGCATGCGCACACTGAGCGATGGTGGAGGTGAACGCCGATAATGTGACCCACGACAGCGACGATGGCCAAGCGCAGTTGCCTGGCCTCGGTCCGTCGCCCTTGCACCACAGACAAAATCTGGGCCCGCAGTAACGTCGAGCTGCTCACCGTGGTTCGTGCCTGGCGAGACCACGACGAGATACCAAGACCGCAGGCGAGGCTGGCGAAACCTGGCGAGACACGGAGTCTCGCACCCGGTCTCGCGGTCCCGACAGAAGTCTCGGAGATGTCTTGAGTGGACAGTGGAGAGGGTCCAGTCGACCTGTGATCGCTGGCCCCGACAGGTGCTACGGCAGTCGGGGAGTCGAAGCGGCACAGGGGCGAAGCAGTCCTGACCCGACCGGCCTTGAATCGCGCGTCATGGCGCGGCCACTGCTCAACCACCGCCCCGCTGTCGTAGGGGAGTCTGAGTGCTGGTGACCAGAAGGCTGGCGGATCCTGCTGATCGACGGTTTTCCATGACCGCACGACAGCCGCTCGCGACCTTCCGCCCGAGGCGGGGCTCGTTGGCATTGAGGTGCACCATGCCCCAACAGACACCTGACCACGACGGCCATCCCCGCGAAGCACGCATCGAGGGTGATGACGCCACGACACCACCGGTACGCCGCACACGATCATCCACACAGAACACCTGGCGCGTGGAGCGGATCGACACAGAACCAATGACCGCCCAGCAGTACGACCTCGCCGTCACCACACTGGCCGCGCTCATCACCAGATGGCGCATCAACCAAGAAAACGCGAAAGAAACCCGCGACGAGTCCGCATAGAGCAGTGGTGTTCGGCTTCCCCTACAGCACGTGAAGAGCGACAATAGAAACAAGCATCGAGGCCTGCGAACTGGTGCTTTAGGTCGCCTGATTATTGATCCAGCGACTGCACGCATACCTGCAGTAGTACCAAAAGGACTGCTGCAGGTATGCGGGCGGAAATGGCGAAAGAGAGGATGAATTATGGCGCGATCATCGGCCGTGCGGCGCACCAGGAAAGCCGCGATGACGACGACACTAGGCGACGACGTACGGGTGGGGATCTACGTGCGGCGCTCTACCGACGACGAGCACCAGCCCTACTCCATCGAAGCCCAGGACGCGCGCCTACAGGCTTACATCGACTCGCAGCCAGGCTGGCGCCTGGTCACACGGTTCCCCGACGACGCCTCCGGCGCCACCACTGAACGACCTGGGCTCCAACGCGCGCTCACGGCCGCCCGCTCCGGCCTGATCGACGTGCTGCTCGTCTACCGGGTGGACCGTTTCTCGCGCAACCTGCGCGACATGGTCATGCTGCTCGACGAACTCGATTCCGCTCAGGTGGTGTTCCGCAGCGCCACCGAACCGTTCGACACCTCCACCCCCATGGGTCGCATGCTCGTGCAGATGCTCGGCATGTTCGCCCAATTCGAACGCGACACCATCATCGATCGCGTCATCGCCGGCATGGAACGCAAACACGCCAAAGGAAAGTGGAAAGGCGGCCGGCGCCCCTTCGGCTACCAGGTCGACAAGGCCACCTACACCCTCGTCGTTGACGAGCACGAAGCCGTGATCGTGCGGCTGATCTTCGACCTCTACACCACCGACCGCCTCGGCTCCCGCGCAATCGCCACGGTGCTCAACGACCGGGGTCACCGCACCAGTTCGGGCGGCAAGTGGTCCGGCTACCAAGTCATCCGCGCTCTGAACAACCGCGTCTATCTGGGAGAGCTGACCTTCCGGGAGGCCACCGTGATCGATACCCACGCACCCGTCGTCGACCTGACGGTGTGGGAGCAAGCCCAGGCCATCCTCGACGCCCGCGGCGAATCCCACGCCCACCGTGCCGCATCAGGCTCCGACTACATCCTCACCGGCCGCCTCCGCTGCCCCCAATGCGGCAAAGCCATGATCGGTACCCGCGCCACCGGCCGCAACAAGACCTACCGCTACTACACCTGCTGGAACCTCGCCCGCTACGACGCGAGCAAATGCGACTTCCGTCGGCTCAACGCCGACGCCGTCGACACGGCCATTCTGGACGCGATGACCAGCTTCTACCGCGACCGTCATGACCTCATCGCCGACACCATCGCCCACCAGCAGAAGCAGCACCAGGCAGCGAACGCCGACCGACACGCCGAACTGGCCGCCGTCGACAGCGAGATCACCAAGACCGGGCAGTCCATCGACCGCTACCTCGCCGCGTTCGAGCGCGGCACCATGGACGAGGAACTCGTCGCTGACCGGCTCACAGGGCTCCGTGTCAAGACCAAACAACTCCACATCCGCCGCGACGAGCTCGGTCTCGCTCTCGATGACCAGCCTGCAGCACCCGAACCCGCCACCCTCTCGGCAGTGGCCGACCACATCGCCGAGATCATCACCAGCGGCACCCACAATCAGACCAAGGCACTCGTCGAAGCCCTGGTCGCCAGCGTGACCGTCACCGGGCCTGACCGGCTTGTCCCGGTCTTCCGCATCCCGCGACCCCGCATCGACAACGACGGGGTCGCACCCGCTCTACCAGCGGATACGACCCCGAACGGAGTGCTTCGCACAATGACTAACTTGGTGGGCCGCCAGGGACTCGAACCCTGAACCCGAAGAGTAAGAGCCTACGCTTGGCGTTGTTCGCTGATCTTCCTCAACAGTGCTCACTACCTGCGCGGATGCAGTCTTGATCTGAGCACTGTGGACAGTCGCTTCTCGACGTTTATCGACGTTTTACGAGACTAAAGCGCATCATGATCTTGGTCCTTCTGGACCGTCCACACCCCTGCCATCATCCCGACACTGAGCCAAGAACGCGGCCGGTGGTGCTGGGTCAAGGTACTCGTTCCAGCCTTGACGCGGCGCCGCCGGCCGTTGTCATGCTCGCTGCGTTGGGGTGGCTCGGCCTGGTGCTCGCCGGGAGTTCCCGCAGCTTCGTCTGGTGCCTGATCGGTGGCAAGGCGGCGAAGCCGGCGCGGCAGTCGAGCGCCATGACCGGCCAGTCCGCGGTGACCCTGACGGCGCTCGTAGGGAGCTGTTGGCCAACAGGGCTGTGTGGGTCAGCTCGTCGGCTGGGCAAGGCCGGAGGACGGCGCGCTGCGCCGCCCGGCCGACCGGCGCAGCGAAGCGGATGCCGGGAGTGCCGGGATGGAAGGTGTTCGCCGTACGCGCGGAGCGTGCCGCCAGCGGCGGCCTTGATCCTGTAGAGCGGAATTCGGCAGCCACATCGGACCGGGATGTGTGAGAGTGCGGGTTGACATGAACGGAGGAGTCGATGGCGCCGTCTGAAGATGATGAAGAGCGGGCATATCTAGACGGGGATAAAGCCGTGGAGTGGTTCATGACTACTCGCGGTGGACCCAACCTCTTTGATGCGCACATCATTGCCATTAACAGTGTATTTGGTCATGAAGTCCGGATGCGTACCAGAGCTGCGACGGACCCGCGCGATAGCTCTCCCAAGACTCTCATTCTGGAAGTAGACGCGTCCGATATGCAAGATGAGGACGTATGGGAAAAAACCGTGCGTGTTCAGGAGGAGTTGCTCGGCGAAGGCGAGCGGATATCCTCGCTCCTGTCTCTCGATGATCCCTTGAGGGACATTGTGGTGGTTGTGGTCCCAACTGAAGAAGAGTGGAACCAAACTCGACGAGAGTTCGGTGAAATTTAATGACCTTCGCTTGGAGGTTGCTTCTTCAGGTTGCAGTGACCCTGATTAGCGGAAGCAACGACGAGGCTGCGTCGCGCAGCTCGATTAATCGTTCGTACTACGCGGCATTGGGGGAAGCGAGGGAGTTTTCGATAAAAAATGGCCTGGTGATGAATAAGAAGAAGGCTTCGCATGAACAAGTGTGGCAGTACCTTCGGGGAGGTGGTTCTGAAAACCTGGCGTATCGGCGCGCAGCTTTCAAAGCGATTGGCGATATTGGAGTAGCGCTTCGCGCGATGAGAGTTCAAGCCGACTATAAGCTTGGCTCGCCGCCTAGCCATAGCGATGCGCAGCAGGCGGCGAGTCTTGCGCGCCGCCTAGTCCAGCGAATCCACAGCCTGTAGCTGAACGGTAATTTAGATAACGCAGCGCGTCGCCGCCTAGTCTGCTTCTACTCGGCGGCGTCAGCGCGCTCCTTAAAGGATTTGAATTTTTCTTGCGCGCCGCTGGAATCCCAGAACTCGTCAAATGTTTGCGCGATGAGCATGGGGCGAAGCGTCTCCTCGGTTAGCAGCACCAATTCGTCAGCCAAGTCAAAGAGTCGTGCAGCATTTCCGCACTTTTCTGGACGGGCAATTATGACACGCTTACCGTACTCCTGCACGGTACGCACCGCCTCGGCAAGATCTGTGTCGCCAGCGATGAGCAGTAGGTTATCGTAAGAGTTGAGTTGCGCCAGCTTAACCATGTCTAGGACGAGGAGGGTGTCAACGCCCTTCTGTTCGTAGCGCTTCTTCTTGATGTCGTAGTGTTTCAAGAAGTCCTCGGGGCTAGCCCCTATTTGTCGAAATGCTTTTTTGATCTCTTGCCAGTCTTGATTTGGTCTCTCGTGGAGGCTGCCTAGGCGGACTTGAATCCCGTCATTGTGGCGAAGTGATTCGATTCGTTCCAGCTGGCTGCTGAAGTCGGGATGCGCCGTGTTTTCCTGCATGCTGTCGTACCAGTACGCACGCATGAAACCAGAGTCCATTCGGCGCGCCGAGATTCTGCACCAAGTTATTATCTTGTCGGGGGATAGTTTCAGATCCGTGATTCTTTGTCCGATCGTGGCGCATCCCGCCATTGTCAAGAAGCCGCCATCTATCATTGCGATTGTCTTTTGCAACGGATGCTTCCTTTCGGCTGTTGAGTGCTAGGATGGGCGATCCTAGCACTCGGGTGATGGAGGTTTAATGAAGGATTTTCCTGTGTCGAGGCGCCGACTTGAGGGAGATAGCCACTTGCGAATGCTAACCGGCCTTCTTGGCAAGACTCTTGAAAGCTTTGGTGTCACGGTGATTGTCTCCGGCGAAGTTCTGTCGGGGCTAGCTATTTCTCGCGATGAATGGGTGGAGCAGTGGCTGGAGGGTGTTCGGTCCTCGGGTCCAGGGGGAGATATGTTTGCCACCGTGGTTGAGATGTCCGTCGAACAAAGTGGCGTCTATATCCTTGAAGACAACCTGCCAGGTCTCGATTCACCCCTGTATCTGCACTTGAAAGATGTACAGATGGGTCCGGCGGGGGATGCCACTTTTTCGCTTTTTCGGGTGAGGCTAAGTGAAATTTCTGCGTGGTCTCCGAATGTAATTAGATCCAGCTGATCTGGTGCTGAATTATATGATCCCCCCAGATCTTAGCTGAAGAATGGGTGATCTAGGTTTGACAGGGCATGGGTGATTCGAAGTTGTATTGATGGATGAACATTGAGATCGGATATTTTTGATGGATCAACCCATTGAACTTCTTTTGATTCGCTGCTCGTCTTAGGGTGTCCGCCTGTTGGTTTTGCGCGGAAGCAGATCGAGAACTCTTGGCGAACCTCGCCGTCATCGTACGCGATCACGTGATTAGGATTTGAGTAGAGACCGATAATTGCAAGGATGCCTATTTCGATGCCGGTCTCTTCCTTGACCTCCCGTATCGCTGCCTGCGCGAGGGTTTCTCCGACCTCCTGCTGTCCGCCTGGGATCGCGTACTTGTCATTATCTGTGCGGCGGATCATTAGTACCTGGCCCGAGTCGTTCTGTACAAATGCGCTGACAGCTGGTCGGAGGCTGTTAGCTTTTGGGGCGTCCGGGTCGTGGAAGTAGTCCACGCGTGCCATGTGGCTCCTTAGAACGTTGCCGGCTTGGACAGATTCCAGACGTGCTCGAAGCTCTCAGAGTAGGTCTCGAAGAGATCGCCCGCAGCAAGCCGCCGCAAGTGCAGCGCCGGAGCGTGCGCGGCCTGGAAGCCGTAGACGTGCGTGTTTACGATCATCTCGTCGTCGAAGCGGAAGATCGAGTTGTAGAGCGTCGTCTTGTGGAAGCGCATCTCCACGCCGTCCACGCCCACCAGTGGTCGGTAGAAGGCGAGCGCGTTGCGGATGCGGGAGCCGAGTGTGCCCTTGCCCAACTGCTCCTCGTCGCTGCGCTTGGCAACCTCGCGGCTGGCGGGATCGCCGAAGATCAGCCGGATACGCGCGCCGTTCGCGGCCTTGTTGGCCAGGTCTCGCATGAACGTCGGTCGCTCCACCAGGAAGATGCCGGCGTGGACCAGCACCTCGACGTGCCGGGTGGCGTTGGTGATGAGGTGGTCCCACAGGTCTGGGGGGATCGAGTTGCGGTGTGGGTAGAGCTTGACCACCTCGGACTCGGTGATCTCTGCCTTCCGCTCCGGCGCGACCGCGTCGGGCCAGAGGTACGTCTCGGTCTCCTTGACCATCGACGCGATGGTGTTGCGGTGGCGCGGGTACGGCGCGCGACCCTTTGTGATCCAGCGTTCGACGGTCTTCTGGTCGACGCCCGTGGCCTTGGCTACCTGCTCGTATGTGAGTCCGTTGCGTAGCAACGCATCTCGTAGTCGCTCGTTCGCCATGATCGCTCCTCTCGGACGTCCTCGGGGACGCTAGGGACGTCTTACGTTAGTAGGGACGTCTCTAGATATCCCGCCATGCGGTGCTCACGTCCCGGTTTTCAGCCGAAAGTCGTAGGTGTCGAGAACTCCAGACAACCGGTCTGGACGACACCTACGACAGGAGAGCCACGATGGCGATCACAGGTGGGAGCAGGCTCCCTGCGGGTCACGACTTCGTGTTTCCCAGGGGCGCGCTCGTGATGGGCGTTGAGCCCGTGCTCAAGTTCCAGTCCGCCGAAGAGCGGGCGAAGGGTCTGCCGCCCGAGCAGGAGAAGGACAAGGAGACCGGTCTCCTCGTGTGGTCTGTGCTGGTCATCGACCAGGCCGCGGAGCGCAAGACGGACGCCGTGGTCACGGTGAAGATCTCCGCGCCTCACCAGCCGGTGCCGCCGGAGGCCATCCCCGGCACGGACGTCCGGCCGGTCGTGTTCGAGGGGCTGACGGTCACGCCGTGGATCGATGACAAGGGGTGCCGTGGGGTGCACGCGGGTGAGCGTCACCGCTGCCGCGCGAAGCTCGGCTACAGCCTGCGGGCCTCCGGCATGAAGCCGGTCGTCGGCAAGCCAGCCGCTAAGGCGGCGTGATGCCTGACCTGGTGCGCGTTCATCTCACCGACGGCGTGCCAATGAGGCCCCTCGCGATGCCGTTCGCCGACCGGATCGAGATCCGCTTCGGCAACGCCTTCCCCGCCGTGCTCGTTGTCGATCGGGATGTGGTCCCGCAGCTGCGAGACGTCCTCGACCAAGGTTGGCGCGCTCTCCAGGCCTCGGCCGCTCGACCGGACGGGCGTCACGCCCTCGCGGAGGAGGCTCCCGATGCCCGCGACTGAGGCAATGCACTGGGGCCTCGCTGAGCAGGCCCGGACGCTGAGTGAAGCACACGACGTGCTGAGCAAGCTCCTGCCCAACCCCAAGGCCGCTCCCGCTGTTCTGCGGGACTACTACCTCCGCTCCGCCGCGATCTACGCGCGAGTTGCTGAGAGCGACCGCAGCCACCACCACGAGGCCATGTACTGGGCGAATCGTGAGCGCGAGAAGGGGGAGGCGATCAAGGTAACGAAGACCGCGAAGAGCTAGCAAAAGTCCTTATTGGACAGAGCGCGTGACTCTGCTGGGTCACGTGGCGATGCCGCACGTCTTGTTGCGGTGCAAAGAGAACGTGAGACGCAGGAGCGGAACCCGGCTACCAACCTCGCCGCTCCTGCGTTGTCCACCCAACTCGGGAGTGAACAAGATGAGTGTAGAGCCTGAGCGCATTCCTGCGCCAGACAGGGCCACGAAACAACTGCTGTGGGATCGGATGATCTCCAGCAAGCAGACCGTCTCCAGCTATGTCGTGATGCTCGATGGCGGCAGCCTGGAGACGTTGGAACTCACGGCCGCACAGGCAGAGGGCTTCGAGTGCCTGACCTGCAAGACGCAGCACACCACAGAGTCGGGAGCGTTCCAGCCCGTTGGACGCATCCCGAGCGTTGGCACTGTCTTTCAGTGCCTCAAGTGCGCTGGTGGTGCACGATGAAGGGCAACCGTTGGGTCGATCCTGCGCCGTTCGAGGGCGCGCGTCCGCAGGTCCCGTGGTGGGTGTGGCTGCCCGGCTGGATCAAGGTCGTGCTTGCGCCGTTCGCGTTGATCTGGCTCGCCGGCCGACTGGCCGTGAAGCTCGTCGTGGTGGCGGTTCGGTATCCGGCCGCGGTCACGACCTGCCTCGGCGGCTACATCGGCTATCGCGAGTTCGGGCTGTCACCGCTCGTCCTGGCGCTGCTATCGCTCGTGTGTGCTCTGACGGTCTGGTACGGCCTCGATCGTGGCTCGTTCCTGCGGTACGGCTGGTACCGCGTCCTGACTGAGTGGCGACGGCTCACGGTCTACGTGCCTCATTGGCGCACCGTGATGCGGCTGGCTGAGCTGGCTAAGGACAGTCGAGGCAGGGAGTACCGCCCGAAGCTGCGCCGCGTTCGCTCTGAGGGCTGGCGGGACAAGGTCCGGGTTCGCATGATCCCGGCGCAGTCTCCGGAACAGTGGGAAGCGCGGCGGGACAACCTGGCGCACTCATTCAACGCGCAGTCCTGTCGTGTGCGGGTGCTGAGGCCGAGCGTGCTTGAGCTCGACTTCATCCACTCTGATCCGCTGTCTCGTCCGGTTGCGGTGCCGCAGCTCGCCGCTGTCGGGGACGTTGACCTCAAGCACGTGGTCGTGGGCCGTACCGAGACCGGTAAGCCCTGGCGGCTGAAGCTGCTCGGGTCTCAGGTCCTGGTGGTCGGTGTTCCTGGCGCTGGCAAGGGCTCGGTGTTGTGGTCGATCGTCTGGCAGCTCGCCCCGGCTATCAAGGCGGGCATGGTCCGGCTCGTGGGGATCGACCCCAAGGGCGGCATGGAGCTGGGGCAGTGTCCGGACGCGTTCGAGAAGGTGATCTACGACAACGGGCCGGAAGCCGTTGCCCTGCTTGAAGAAATCGCCGCAGAGGTCAAGGAACGCGCGGCGCGGTACCGGGGCATCCGGCGTCTGTGGGCACGGGGTACGGGTGAGCCGTTCACGGTCCTCATCGTGGATGAGCTGGCCGACCTGATTGCCTACCAGCCCGACCGGAGCCTTCGCGAACGTGCGACGCGCGCCGTCCAGACGATCACCTCACAGGGGCGCGCTCCGGGCTACGCCGTCGTTGGCCTGGTCCAGGACCCGCGCAAGGAAGTCGTCTCCTTCCGGCACCTGTTCACCACCCGCGTTGCCCTGCGTCTTGATGAGCCGGTCCAGGTCGACATGGTGCTTGGGGATGGCGTTCGGCAACGCGGCGCGGCTGCTCACGAGATCAGCGAGAACACGCCTGGTGCCGCCTGGTTCAAGGAGGACGGGCAGCGCGAACCGGAGAGGGCGCGGGCCTTCCACGTGACGGACGCGGACCTGGTCGAGCTGGGTGTCTACCTCGCCCCGGCCACCGTGCACGAGTTCCCGACCAGCGGTGAAGGGAGGGCGGCGGCGTGACTGAATACCTGACTCGCTCAGAGCGCATGAAGCAGCCGGCCGCGCTCGACATCGCTCGGGCCGTCGCTGAGGAGCACGGCGTCTGCATCCGGCCGCTGGCCAAGGAACGGATCGACCTCGACACCGGACGCGTGGACATCGTGCCCGTGCCGTGCGGCTCGACAGTCGCGAGCGTCTGCCCCACCTGCGCTGAGAAGAACCGGCGTCTGCGGATGGCGCAGTGTCGCGAGGGATGGCATCTGACGGAGGAGCCCGACTTCACGCCGGACGCTCCGAGTGACGATCAGCGGGAGTTGACCGCCTACCGGGCTGACCTTGTGAAGGCCTTCCGCCTGGCCCTCGATGAGGGGGACGAAGTTGGGGCGGAGGAGGTTCGGGAAGAGGTCGCGGAGGTCGACGCTGAACTTCGGCAACTCGGAGTCCGCGGTTCACTCCCCTCCCTGGAAGTGCCGCTCAAGGCGGCCCGTAAGCGGTCGACCAGGCGTCGGCAGGACGCGCCCAACCTGCCTCGACGGCCGGTCAGCAAGCGCACGGTCGGCAAGGTGTTCGGGGGCAAGTACCAGCCCTCGACGTTCCTCACGCTGACGCTCGACACCTACGGCAAAGTCCGCAGCGACGGCACGCCCGTTGACCCGACGACCTACAACTACCGGCGTGCTGCTCGGGACGCGGTGCACTTCGCGGCGCTGCTCGATCGGTTCGTTCAGAACCTTCGGCGCTGTGTCGGGTGGGAGGTCCAGTACTTCTCGGCGGTCGAGCCGCAGCGGCGGTTGGCTCCGCACTGGCACGCGGCGGTTCGGGGATCGATCTCGCGGGCGGAGCTGCGGGCGGTTGCTGAGGCCACGTATCACCAGGTCTGGTGGCCTGAGCATGACGAGATCAAGTACGGCGGTGACAACCTGCCGGTCTGGGATGTCCGGGCCAAGGGGTTCGTTGATCCGCAGACCCGGAAGGCCCTGCCTAGCTGGGAAGACGCGCTCGACCAGGTGGAGCGGCCCGCGCACGTCGCGCGGTTCGGGGTGCAGGTGCACTCCAAGGGCATCCTCGGCGGCACCGAAGAGGCCGGCCGTCACATCGGCTACCTGACGAAGTACCTCACCAAGAGCATCAACGAGTGCTTCGAGGCGCAGACCGCACGGCAGGAGGACCACGCCGAACGGCTGTGCGCTGAGCTCGCAGTCACGCCCTGCTCGCCGCAGTGTCCGATCTGGCTGCTCTACGGCGTCCAGCCTCGTGGGGCTCGGCTGTCCACGGTGCCGGGCAAGTGCAAGGGGAAGGCGCACAAGCGGACCACGCTCGGAGTTGCTGGGCGGCGGGTGCTCGTGTCGCGGAAGTGGTCGGGGAAGTCGCTCGCCGACCACAAGCACGACCGCAAGACGTTCGTTCGGCAACTGCTCGCCGATGTCGGCATCAAGCCCGAGGACCAGCCGCAACGGGTCGTCTGGAACAACGTCGAGCCCGGTGACCCGAACGTGCCGCCTCGAGCACACCTCCTGCTGAGTGCCGTCGCTGAGCGGCGGAGGTGGAAGGCCGAATACACGGCCGCGCTGCTCGCATCTGCCGGACCTCCGGGGAGTTCGGCAACTCCGCACGCTGCTTGATCTAAAGGGGGAACATCATGGAGACACGTCAGTTCGAGCCACTGTGGACAGTCAGCGACGTTGCGGCCTACCTGAACGTTCCGGTCCACACGCTCTACGGCTGGAGGACCAAGAACTACGGGCCGCCTGCTCGGCGTATCGGCAAGCACCTGCGGTACCTGCCGTCCGAGGTGCGGAGCTGGTTCGAGCACCTGCTTGAGGAGGCGGCCTGATGGGACGTCCGCCTCTGGACCTCGGAACGTACGGCGCGATTCGTTGCTATGAAACGGAATCAGGCTGGCGTGCGACCACGAAGTATCGCGACTACGACGGCAAGACACGGCCGGTCGAGCGGTGGGGGAAGACCAAGGGTGCCGCTGAGCGGAGCCTCAAGAAGGCACTCGCTGGGAGGAAGGGACCGTCCGGCAGTTCGCTGACGCGCGAGAGTCGGTTCAAGGAGGCCTTGGATCAGTGGTTCACGAAGTTCCAGGCGCTCGCTGATGCCGGGAAGAGGTCTCCGAGCAGCGTCGACACGTACCGGAGCATCATGGATCGGCACGTGCTCCCTGGCCTCGGTGAGCTGCGGATTCGTGAGATGACGGTGGCGCGGGTCGACGCGTTCCTCGGTGCTTTGTGGCGGTCGGTCAGCGTGGACACGGCGAAGACGGCTCGGTCGGTGATCTCGGGTGCCCTGCGGATCGCTGTCCGGGACAAGGCGCTGGACACGAACCCGGTCAGAGAGGCGGAGCCGCTGGAGGCCGGCCGCAAGAAGAGTCCGCGGGCGCTCACGAGGGAAGAACGGGTCCGCTGGCTGGACATGCTGGAGTCGGACCCCAGGGCCGTGAAGCGGGACCTGCCTGACCTATCGCGCTTCATGATGGCCACGGGCGTCCGCATCGGTGAGGCGCTGGCCGTCTACTGGGAAGACGTCGACTTCGACGCTGGCACGGTCAACGTGAACTACACGGTGATCCGGGTCAAGGACATCGGGCTGATCCGGAAGTCGACCAAGACGGAGGCCGGTGAGCGAACGCTCCTGCTCCCACGATGGGCGCTCGACATGCTCCAAAGGAGGCGCAAGACCACCAGTTTCCCGAACGGGCCGATCTTCCCGGACGCCCTCGGTGGGCTCCGCGACCCGTCCAACACCCGGAAGGATCTTCGGAAGGCGCGCGGCGGGGACGAGTTCGCCTGGGTGACCTCGCACGTCTTCCGGAAGACGGCGGCGACCATCCTCGATGAGGCAGGGCTCTCCGCGCGGCAGGTCGCGGACCAACTCGGCCACGCACGGCCGTCGATGACGCAGGACACCTACATGGGTCGGAAGCTGGTCGACCGGCGGGCCGCTGACGCCCTGGAGGACGCGCTCGGAGGGCCGAAAGATGATCAACGAGAAGACGACGAAGTTGAATGACCAGCGGTTTTGTATGGGTTAAGTGTGGGGAAGGTCCACCAAAGCGAAACCCCCAGGCCTGTGACCTGGGGGTTTGGTGGGCCGCCAGGGACTCGAACCCTGAACCCGAAGATTAAAAGTCTCCTGCTCTGCCAATTGAGCTAGCAGCCCTCGCCGCCACAGCCTACCGATCTCCACCACCGGATGTCCTCCGGGTTCCCAACCTCCCTCTGCACGGTCCCAGACCGGCCACAGCAAGAGGATCAGGCAAGAGCACGGCCGGATCGGAGTACCGGAAAATCCCAGATCGGAATGCAATGGAAAGGAGTCAGCGGAACCCACAGAAAGAGCCAGGACATGCCCCTCGACCACTACGTCACCCTCGGCCGCTCAGGCCTGCGGGTCAGCCCTCACGCATTGGGCGCGATGACCTTCGGCGAGGACCCCGGAGCCGGCGGCTGCAGCGTCGAGGAGTCCGGGAGGATCCTCAGGGGGTACCTCGACCGCGGCGGGAACTTCATCGACACCGCCAACTTCTACACCAACGGCCACTCGGAGAAGATCCTCGGCGACTTCCTGCACAGGACCGGGCGGCGGGGCCGGGCGACTTGCCGTCCGGCGGCAGCTCGAGCAGACGTTGAGGCGGTTGCGGGTCGACCACCTCGACCTCTACTGGCTGCACAACTGGGACCGTCGCGCGCCTCTCGAGGAGACCATGCGGGCCCTCGACGATCTGATGGGATCGGGCAAGGTCGGGTACGTCGGGTTCTCCAACTTGCCTGCTTGGGTGATGGCTCGGGCCCAGACGATGGCCGAGTTCCGGAACTGGACCCTCTCATCGCCCTGCAGGTCGAGTGCTCGCTGCTCAAGAGGGGTGTCGAGGCGGAGATCGCACCGATGGCGCAGCTGGCGCTCGTGCCGTGGAGTCCCACCGCCGAGGACTTCGAGGTCATCGACGTCATCACGGCCATCGCCGAAGAAAGCGAAGCGGCGGCGGTGGCGTTGGCCTGGCTGCGGAGCAAGGGGGCGGTGCCGATCATCGGGGCTCGGAAGCTGGAACACCTGGTGAGCAACCCCGGGGAAGTGGCGCTCACGACGGAGCAGATCGAGGCCCTGGACGACGTCTCACGGCCCGCCGCGGCGCTGCACGGGGAGGTCGGCCGGATGTTGCAGTTCGCCGGCGCCACTGTGGACGGTGAGGCCTCTAGGGTCTACTCGCCGCTGGTGCAGAGCGATGTCCGCTGCTGAGGTAGAGCCTGCTCCACCTCCACAACGGAAGCGTGCGTGACTGCGTGCCGCCCTGCCGGGACGAGAAGCTTTCCCCATCAACGGCAAGGGGAGGCAACGATGAGGAAGACGCTGGTAGGAGTGCTGGCGGCGGCCGTGCTGGTCACCGCGACCGGGGGAACGGTCATGGCCACGCCCGGCAACGCCGTGCAGAAGCAGGTCGACGGGCTGGTCACGCAGCACGAGTTCCCGGCGGCGCTCGCCACCGTCACCGAGGGGAACGGGCGGTCTGCGTCTTACGTGGCGGGCACTTCCGAGCTCGGCAAGCGGGTGCCGGTGCCCAAGGACGGGCAGGTGCGGGCCGGGTCCAACACCAAGACGTTCGTCGCCACCGTGGTGTTGCAGCTCGTCGGTGAGGGCAAGGTCGAGCTCGACAAGCCGGTCAACCACTACCTGCCGGGCGCGATCAAGGACGACCGCATCACCGTGCGCCAGTTGCTCAACCACACCAGCGGTCTCGCGAACTACACGGAGTTCATCGGGCTCGAGAAGTTCGAGGAGGTGCGGCACCGCTACCTCGAGCCGCGCGAGCTGCTCGACGTCGCCAACGCGCACCCGGTGACCGGGCAGCCCGGTGAGAAGTTCAAGTACAGCAACACGAACTACGCGCTGCTCGGGTTGCTGGTGCAGAAGGTCACCGGGCGGCCGATCGGCGAGAACGTCGAGAAGCGGATCGTCCGGAAGCTCGAACTGCGGGACACCTACTGGCCCGGCATCGGTGAGGAGACGATCCGCGGCAAGCACCCGCACGGGTACGCGTTGACCGGCAACGGGATCGAGGACGTGACCGAGATGGACCCCTCGTGGGGGTGGGCGGCCGGGCAGATGGTCTCCAGCACCAAGGACCTCAACACCTTCTTCCGCTCGCTGCTGAAGGGCGACCTGCTGGCTCCCGCGCAGCTGCAGGAGATGCAGAAGACCGTCGACACCAAGGGCGAGATGTGGCCGGGCGTCGAGTACGGACTGGGCATCGCCAGCTCGCCGCTCAGCTGTGGTGGCCGGTACTGGGGCCACGGCGGCGACATCCACGGCTTCGAGACGCGTGGTGGTGTCGCTCCCGGCGGGCGGGCGTTCTCCGTTGCCGTCACGGCACTTCCCGGCACGTTCGCCCCGACGCCCGAGGGAGCTGACAAGGCCCACAACGCGATGCTCGCGGCAGTCGACGCCGGTCTGTGTGGTACCAAGTGATCGCCGTCGCCGCGCTCACCGCGTTGTCGCTGCTGGTCCCGCAGCAGCTCGACCAGATCGTCCAGGACCGCACGCCGGGCGTCGAGATGAACGCCAACGGCCGGAACCACGCCAAGGGCAACGCCCCGCACAACGGGCAGGTGCGCATCGGCAGCATCACGAAGTCGTTCGTGGCCGTCAGCGTGCTGCAGCTCGTCGGCGAGAAGAAGATCGAGCTCGACGGGCCGGTCAACCGGTACGTGCCGCACGTCCGGGACAGCCGCATCACCGTGCGCCAGGTCCTGCAGCACACCAGCGGCCTGCCGGACTACGTGCTCGCGATCGGCGTCAACAAGATCGCCGACACCCGCGACCGGTACTTCCCGCCGCACGACCTGCTCGACGCGGCGTTCGCCCAGCCCGTCACGAACCAGCCGGGTGAGAAGCACGTCTACAGCAACACCAACTACGTCGTCGCCGGCCTGATGATCCAGAAGGTCACCGGCCGCCCGGTCGGCGAGGCGATCCAGAAGGTCATCGTCAAGGCGGGCCTCGGGGACACCTACTGGCCCGGCCAGGGCGAGCAGCGGATCCGCGGCCGGCACGCGCGGGTCTCCGTGAAGGCCGACCTGCTCGATCCGGGTTCCGAGGTCGTCGACGCGACCGAGTACGACACGTCCTCCGCCTGGGCCTCCGGCGCGATGGTCTCGACGCCGCAGGACGTCGCGAAGTTCTTCAAGACGCTGCTCGGCGGCGGGCTGCTCGACAAGGCCCAGCTCGACGAGATGCGCAAGACCGTGCCGGTCGACGAGCGCAGCGCCTACGGGCTCGGGCTGGAGAGCACGAAGCTCAGCTGCGGCGGGGTTTCCTGGGGCCACGGCGGCACCATCCACGGGTGGGCGTCGCTGGGCGCGGCGACCGACGACGGCAAGTACGCCGCCGTCACGCTCACCGCGCTGCCCGGCACGTTCGGCGACGACCCGGCGCGGAAGTTCGAGCGCATGGTCGGCGTCATGGACACCGCGTTCTGCGGGAAGTGATCGTCAGCGGGCGTACCGGAGCACCCAGAGCATGTCCTGCTCGGTGACCGGTGCGTCCGCCACGCACGCCAGCAGCCAGTCCGTCACCGAGTCCGGATCGATGCCCGCCCCGATCAGCACCAGCTGAGTCGGGGCTTCGTCGTCGACCGGGGTGAACGAGACGTACGCGCCGACGGTCTGCAGCATGAACGTGCCGAGCGGGAAGCGGACGAAGCCCTTGGCGCGGAACAACCCCTCCGGCCGCGCCGCGAGGAAGTCCATGAAGAGCTTGGGGTGCAACGGGTCCGGGCACTCGAACGACACGCTGTCGTAGGACGCGTGGGTGTGCGTCGAGTGGTCTTCGAGGTCGTCGAACGACAGCTGGCGCGGCCCCAGGTCGGGTGGGCGGACCTCGAACAGCAACGCCGGGTCGATCTGCCCGTACGTCACCGGGACGACCGGCGCCGAGCAGGGCAGCGAGGGCGGCGACGAGACCCGGTCGACCTTGTTCAGCACCACCAGGTCGGCCAGCGACAGGTCGCGTTCCAGGTGCGGCACGGCGTCGAGCTCCACCGCGTCGACCACGTAGATCAGCCCGCCGTAGGACACCCCGGGCGCCTGCAGCACCAGCCGGACCAGGGCCGACGGCTCGGCCAGGCCGGACGCCTCGATCACGATGACGTCCAGGTCCGCCGCGGCCAGCTTCACGAGCATGTCGTCGAGTTCGGAGCCGTCGACCGCGCAGCACAGGCAGCCGTTGGACAGCGACACCATCGAGTCGACCTGCGCGGACACCGAGAACGCGTCGACGTTGATCCGCCCGAAGTCGTTCACCACGACACCGATCCGCGTGCCGCCGGACGTGCGCAGCAGGTGGTTGAGCAGGGTGGTCTTGCCGGAACCGAGGAAGCCGGCGAGCACGACGACGGGGATCACGCCGATCGAGGTTAGGCGATGGGCTCCGCGGCACCGCGCTGACACTCCCGTGCGTCCCCCCGCGCGCCGAAGTCCACACCGGCCAAACCATCGATTTCCATCGATCATCCACCCAAATGCAACGGATTCCGAAGTTCTTGCATCAGAGTGGCTGAGAGGGGGCGTCGATGACCGAGTTCCTGGCCGCCGCGGTGGCTTTCCCGACCGCGGTGTTCACCCTGCTGGTGTTCGTGGTGCTGGCCTACTGGCTCACGGTCGCGTTGGTGGGCCTGGACTTCGACGCTCCCGTCCTTCCGATCTCCCTCTCGTTCTTCGTGCTGATCACGTGGTTCGCCGCGCTGGTCGGCACCGTGCTGACCCCGGAGGGCAAGCTCCGCTACGCCGTCCTGGGCGGTGCGGTGCTCGTGGGCGCCCTGCTCACGAAGGTCCTCCTGATCCCGGTCAGGAGCTGGACGAAACCGGAGAAACCCGCTTCCCGCAGCGACTTCGTGGGCCGCACCGCGATCGTCAGGACGGCGCGGGTCACCGGGAACTACGGGCAGGCCGAGGTCACCGCCGACGACGGCGGCACGGCGGTCGTGCAGGTGCGAGCGGCGCAGAGCACCGAACTGAAGGCGGGACAGACCGCGCTGATCTTCGACTACGACCCCGAGGGCGAGTTCTTCTGGGTCGTGGACATCACCACAGGGGGCTGACACATGGGCGCCATTTCGACAGGTTTGGTCGTGCTCATCGCGGGGATCGTCGTCGTGCTGGTCCTGGCGATGATCACGTTGAGCAGGTTGTTCAAGAAGTGCGAGCAGGGCAAGGCGCTCATCGTCTCCAAGATGCGCAAGGTCGACGTGACCTTCACCGGCACGGTCGTCCTGCCCGTGCTGCACCGCTGCGAGACGATGGACATCTCGGTGAAGACCATCGAGATCCGCAGGGCCGGCAACGAGGGCCTGATCTGCAAGGACAACATCCGCGCCGACATCCGCATCACGTTCTTCGTGCGGGTCAACAAGACCGTCGAGGACGTCATCAAGGTCGCGCAGGCGATCGGCACCGAGCGCGCGAGCCACGAGCAGACGTTGCAGGAGCTCTTCAACGCCAAGTTCTCCGAGGCGCTCAAGACCGTCGGCAAGCAACTCGACTTCGTCGACCTCTACACGCACCGCGACGAGTTCCGCGACCGGATCGTGCAGGTCATCGGCACCGACCTCAACGGCTACAGCCTCGAGGACGCGGCCATCGACTACCTGGAGCAGACGCCGCTCAAGCAGCTCGACCCGGCGAACATCCTGGACGCGCAGGGCATCCGCAAGATCACCGAGCTGACCGCGATCGAGCACGTCCGGACCAACGAGTTCACCCGCAACGAGGAGAAGGAGATCACGCGCCAGAACGTCAGCGCGCGCGAGGCCATCCTCGAGCTCGAACGGCGCCAGGCCGACGCGGAGATCAAGCAGCGCAGGGAGATCGAGACCGCCCGCGCCCAGCAGGAGGCCGAGACGCAGAAGGTCCAGGCCGAGGAACGCCTCAAGGCCAACACCGCGTTCATCCGCACCGAGGAGCAGCTCGGCATCCAGACGGAGAACAAGGCCCGCGAGATCGCCGTCGCCGAGAAGAACCGCGAGCGCGTGATCGCCGTCGAGACCGAGCGCATCGAGAAGGACCGGATGCTCGAGGTCATCGCCCGCGAACGCGAGACGTCGCTGCGCATGATCGAGAAGGACAAGGAGCTCGAGCACGAGCGCCGCGCGATCGCCGACCTGGTGCGCGAGCGGGTCGCCGTCGAGAAGACCGTGGCCGAGCAGGAGGAGAACATCAAGAAGCTCCGCGCGGTCGAGGAGGCCGAGCGCGAGCGCCAGCAGATCGTGATCCGCGCCGAGGCCGAGGCGCAGGAGTCGCTGGTCAAGGACATCAAGGCCGCCGAGGCGGCGGAACAGGCCGCGCAGCACAAGGCCCGCGAGGCCGTCGTGCTCGCCGAGTCCCGCAACAAGGCCGCCGACCTCGACGCCCGCTCGAAGATCCGGCTCGCCGAGGGCACGCAGGCCGAGGCCGCGGCCAAGGGGCTCGCGGACGCACTGGTCAAGGAACGCGACGCCGCCGCGTCCGAGGCGCTGGGCCGCGCCGAGGCCGTGGTCGACCGCGAGAAGGCGCTGGCCGACGCCGAGGGCATCAAGGAACGCCTCAAGGGCGAGGCGGAGGGCCTGTCGCACAAGGCCGAGGCGATGGCCGCGCTCGACACCGCCACCCGCGAGCACGAGGAGTACCGCCTGCGCCTCGAAGCCGAGAAGGAGATCCGCCTCAAGGGTATCGACGTGCAGCGCCAGGTCGCCGAGGCCCAGGCCATGGTTCTCGCGGCCGGGCTGGAGAAGGCCGACATCGACATCGTCGGTGGTGACACGATGTTCTTCGACAAGATCGCCGCGTCCATCACCGCGGGCAAGCAGGTCGACAGCTTCGTCGGCAACTCCGACGTGGTGCAGGCGCTGGGCGCCAAGTGGATGGACGGGACGAACAACTTCCCCGAGGACCTGACCAAGATCCTCAGCTCGTTCAGCTCGGGGGACGCGCAGAACATCGCCGCCGCGATCGCCCTGACCCAGATGGCCAAGAACAACGGCCAGCCTGCATGACCCAGCTCGACGCCGGTGCTTACGAGGTGCTGCGGGCGAGGCTGGCCGACCAGGCCGCCGCGCTCGCCCGCGGCACCGAGGCGCTGAACGCCCAGCGCGTCGAGACCTTCGGCAGCACGGCCCTGGAGCTCGTCGCCACCGAACGCATCCGCACCGGGAACAACTGCGTGCCGCGCGACATCGTGGCGCTCGGCGACCTGATGCTGTTCGGCTACAACGTCTTCATGGGTCTCAAGCCGGAGACCGCGGTCGCCGACGTCTTCGCGGTGCACGGCAGGGACTTCGGCGCGGTCGAGGCCGAGTTCCTGCAGGACCCGAGGTTCCGCCACGACTTCGCCGAGCTCTACCGGTACTACCGCGAGACCCGGCTGCTGCAGCTGCGGGTCGTCGAGCAGCGGCTGCTCGCGGTGTTCCAGACGGGCGCGCGGATCGAGGACATCCGCGTGCTGCGCTGGGACGTCGCGGTCGACGGCACGGTCACCTACGTCGACGACCGCGGCGACCGCGACCACGTCTTCCCGCCCCAGCACGACTTCACGTGGATCGAGACGACCCGCGAGCAGCACGTGCTGGGCCGGCACCCGCACATCGCGATCGACGGCGAGGTGTTCGTCGAGACCGTCGGCGGCACGCTGACCGTCAAGGTCGAGAACAACACCGAGTCCGGCGAGGGCGTCTACTCCGAACCCGTCGACGAGCCGCTGCAGAGCCTCGCCGACGCCGAGGTCCACTACGCCCGCGTCGGTCCGTTGATCCTGCTCAGGATCCTGCCGTACAAGGAGACCGCCCACCGGCACCTGGTCTTCAACACGCGCACCAAGGAGGTCGTCCGGCTCGACGGCATCGGCCAGGCGTGCCAGCGGCTCCCCGAGGACCAGGGGATCATCTTCCCCGGCGGCTACTACCTCGTCACCGGCGCGGACAAGACGTTCGACGTCGACACCGACGAGCTGGAGTTCGAACGGGTCGTCCGCTCGGCCAACGGCGAGGACGTCCTCTACGTCTTCCACGCCCGCCGCGAGGGCCGCAGCCTCCTGCTGCCCTACAACGTGATCCGCAAGGAGGTCGCCACCCCGCTCGTCTGCCACGGCTACTCGCTCTTCGCCGACGGCACGCTGGTGATCTTCCGCGAGACGAGCTCGGAACCGGTGCGCGTGCACCCGATGCAGGTCTGGCGCACGCCGTTCCTCGCGGACGAGGTGCTGCCCGAGCACGCCGGCCCGCTCGCCCGCATCGGCAACGCCGAACTGGTCCGCGGCATCTCCGACTGCCTGTCCATCACCAGGATGAGCGCGGGGACGACGCCGAGCGCACCGGTGTTCGAGGGCCTGATCGCCCTGTGCACCAGGGTCGTCGACGGCGTCCACTGGCTCGACGAGCTGGGGCTCAAGCAGGACGTCCTCGCGGTCCGCGCCACCGCCGAGCAGGTCCTCGACGAGTTCGAGGCCGTCCGCAAGCTCACCGAACACGCCGCCGAGCAGCTCCACGAGGCGGCGGAGAAGCTCGCGTCGCTGATCAGGCTCTCCCGGTCGGCCGCTCCGCGCTCCGCCGACGAGTGGGTGCGGCTGCTCGCCGACCTCAGGTCCGCCCAGGGCCGGCTGATCACCCTGAAGGACCTGAAGCACGTCGACCTCGCCGAGATCGACCGGCGTGAGGCCGAACTGGTCGACGAGCTCGGCGCGTCCGCACGCAGGGCCGTCGCCTTCCTCAGCGGCGAGGGCGCGTTCACCCGCTACCACGAGGAGATCGCCCAGATCGCGGACGCGGAGCTGAAGACCGCGGCCGAGGCGACGCCGTTGCGCGAACGGCTCGCGCAGCAGCAGGCCGGTCTGGAGGTGCTGACCGAGGTCGTCAGCACCCTCGACGCCGCCGACACGACGACCCGCACGCGGATCCTCGCGAGCATCGGCGAGGTGCTGGCCGCCGTCAACCGCGCACGGGCCACTGTGGACGGTCGCAGGACGCGGCTCGCCAACGCCGAGGGCCGCGCCGAGTTCGCCGCGGAGTTCGCGCTGCTCGGCCAGGCCGTCACGGGCGCCCTGTCGGTCGCGGACACCCCGCAGCGCTGCGACGACCAGCTGGGACGGCTCCTGCTGCAGCTGGAGAACCTGGAGTCGCGCTTCGGCGAGTTCGACGACTTCCTCGCCCAGGTCGGCGCCAAGCGCACGGACGTCTACGAGGCGTTCTCCGCGCGCAAGCAGACGTTGCTCGACGAACGCGCCCGCAAGGCCGACCGGCTCGTGCAGTCGGCCGAACGGGTGCTCGGCACCATCCGCCGCCGCGTCGCCAAGCTCACCACGGCCGACGAGATCAACACCTACTTCGCGGGCGACCCGATGGTCGCCAAGGTCCGCGCGGTCGCCGGCCAGCTCGTGGAGCTCGGCGACGTGCGGGCCGAGGAGCTCGAAGCGAGCCTGCGCGAGGCCCGGCAGGAGGGCGGCCGGGCGCTGCGCGACCGGGCCGACCTGTACGACGGCGCGTCGATCGTGCTCGGCCGGCACCGCTTCCCGGTGACGACCGAGCCGATGAACCTCACGCTCGTGCCGCGCGACGGCCGGTTGTTCTACGCCGTCACGGGAACCGACTACCGCGCCGAGGTCGTCGACCGGGACTTCGCGGAGACCAGGCCGTTCTGGGACCAGCTGCTGGTCAGCGAGACCCAGGACGTCTACCGCTCCGAGCACCTCGCCGGCTGCCTGCTCGCCGAGGGCCGCACGGACGTCGTGGACGCCGCCGCGGAACGCTACGACGAGGGCTACGAGAAGGGCGTCCACGACCACGACGCCGAGAAGATCCTCGCGATCCTGCACCGGCTGCACGCCGGCGCGGGCCTGCTCCGCTACCCGCCGGCCACCCGCGCCGAGGCCCAGCTCTTCTGGGCGGAGCAACCGGTGGAACGGCGGGCGGTGTGGGCGCGCAAGGCCGAGTCGCTGGCCCGCGCCCGCACGATCTTCGGCGGCACGCACGGGATCCCCGAGCTGTGCCGGCAGTTCGGCCTGCCGGACCTCGCGGCGGAGTACCTGTTCGAGGAACTGGCCTGCGAGCCCGCCGGGTTCGTGACCGGCAAGGCCGCTCGCGCGGTGATCGACCGGTTCCGCGCCGCGGTCACCGAGGACCTGCGCGATCGCGACCTGATCGAGGCGTGGCTGCACGCGTTCCTCGGCGATGAGGACTGCCCGGAGTTCCCCGAGGTCGTCGCGGTCCTGCTCACCGACCTGCCGCGCTACGACTCGAGCGCCGCGCTCACCGGGACCGTCACCGGCCTGCTCGGCACGCACCCGCGCGTGACCGACCAGTCGATGGAGCTCCGCCTCGACGAGACCCTGACGAGGCTCAGGACGTTCCAGGACGTGCAGGTGCCCGCTTTCCGCGCGTACCAGAGGAAACGCGACGACCTGCTCGCGGCGGAACGCCGGAGGCTGCGGCTCGACGACTACCGGCCGGCGGTGCTGAACACGTTCGTGCGCAACAGGTTGCTGAACGAGGTCTACCTGCCGCTGATCGGCGACAACCTCTCGAAGCAGCTGGACGACGGCACGGGCCTGCTGATGCTGATCTCCCCACCCGGCTACGGCAAGACGACGCTGGTCGAGTACGTCGCGAACCGGCTAGGCATGGTGTTCGTCAAGGTCAACGGCCCGGCGCTGGGCACCGGCGTCACCTCGCTCGACCCGCAGGAGGCGCCGAATGCCACCGCACGCCAGGAAGTCGAGCGGATCAACTTCGCGTTCGCCCTGGGCAGCAACGTCCTGCTGCACCTCGACGACATCCAGCACACCTCACCCGAGCTGCTGCAGAAGTTCATCTCGCTGTGCGACGCACAACGGCGCGTCGACGGCGTGTGGGACGGTGAGGCGCGCACGTTCGACCTGCGGGGCAAGCGCTTCGCGGTGTCGATGGCGGGCAACCCGTACACCGGGACGGGCCGCGCTTTCCGCGTTCCGGACATGCTCGCGAACCGCGCGGACGTGTGGAACCTCGGCGACGTGCTGTCCGGTCGCGAGGCACTTTTCGCGTTGAGCTACCTGGAGAACGCGTCCGGCTCGAACCCGACGCTGAACGGCGTGGACGTGGAACCGTTGGTGCGCCTGGCGAACGGCGAGAACGTCCAGCACGACCACGGGACCGTCGAGCTGGAACGGATGCTGTCGGTGGTCCGCAAGCTGCAGCGGGTGCAGCAGGTCGTGCTGAAGGTCAACCAGGCCTACATCGCGTCCGCGGCCGATCCCGGTCAGGAGCCGTTCCTGTTGCAGGGCAGCTACCGCAACATGAACCGGATGGCGGCGCGGGTCGTGCCGGCGATGAACGACGCCGAGGTCGAGGCGTTGATCGACGACCACTACCTGGGTGAGGCACAACTGCTGGGCCCCCTGGCGGAGGCGAACCTCCGGCGGCTGCGCGAGCTGAAGGCCTAACCCTCGTCGCAGTCGAGCTGGAACCGCTCGGACCGCCTGCCGTCCGGACCGCGCAGGTCCACGGGCCGCAGGTGGTTCTCCTCCAGGAACGCGCAGAACTCCTCGGTGTCGAACGGCCACTCCAGGCAGCGGTTGAAGTCGTCGTCCGAGACGTGCTTCGCGTCGCAGCGCAGGAGGTCGAACAGCGTGGGCTGCTTGGGTCCGGGCTTCGGTCTGGCGGGCGGTGGCGGAGGCGGCGGGTGGTGGTCCGGCCGGTGCCGGGGTGGCGGGTCGGCACCGGGGGGAGGTGGTGGTGGCGGCGGGGGAGGCAGCGGCCGGACGCCGCCGACGGCGGAGACGGTCGTGGTGGCCGTGGCGGTGACGACCTCGGGCGGCGGGGGCGGCGGGGCGACCAGCCGGATGTCCACCGGCTTGTCCCGGGGTGCCGTGAAGAGTGCCGCGATCACCGCGGCACCCAGCACCGCCACCGCGGCCGAGAAGTAGCCGCGGCGTCTGACACCAGTCATCGCTCCGCTCCCCAGGGTCCGCCTGCCCGGTAGCCGCCGTCCCCGTGGAATCGTTGTGCCCGCTAACGGTGTTACCGCCCCGCCGTCAGCCCGTCCTGTCGGGTCCCGCGCTGGTCAGGGAAATGCGAAGCACAACTCGCTTCTCCCGTTCCATCGCCGCGCGGTAGTCGTCCCAGTCGGAGTGCTCGCCGGAGATCGTCCGGTAGTAGTCCACGAGCAGGTCCATCGCCTCGGGCAGCGGCACGACCTCCGCCGTTCCGGAGATCTGGATCCAGCGGCCGAAGAAGCTGTCCGGCAGCACGCACAGCCAGACGTTCGGGTCGCGCCGCACCTGCTTCGTCTTGTACGCCGTCTCCCGCGTGGAGACGAGCACGTCACCGTTGCCGTCCAGCGCGACGAGCACCGGCGACATCGACGGCGTGCCGTCCGACTTCATCGCGCAGAACACCGCGCGGTGCTGGTTGCGGAGCACTTCCCGTGCCTGGTCCAGGTCCATGGTCTTCATCTTCGCCAGGAGGGACGATGTCCGCATGCCTGATCCGAACTCCGTGTCCTGGCAGATGCACGCCGACCCGACGATGTGGATCGCCGGGATCGCGAGCCTCTACCTCCAGGCGCTGCACCCGAAGGCCGTGGCGGGCGTCGTGCAGAACTCCCACTTCCAGGCCGACCCGCTCGGCAGGCTGAAGAGGACGGCGGATTTCGTCGGGCTCGGCGTCTACGGCACCGACGAGGAGATCGCCACCGCGGCGGCACGGGTGCGGGCCACGCACCGCAGCCTCCGGGGTGTCATCGACGGCAAGACGTTCCGCGTCGACGAGCCCGAGCTGTTGTTGTGGGTGCATTGCTCGGAGGTTTCGTGCTTCGAAACGGTGCTCGACCGCGCGGGGTACGGGCTCACCGACCGACAGAAGGACCTCTACTACGACGAGCAGCGGTTTGCAGCAAGTTTGGTCGGATTACACCCGGATGAAGTACCCGGATCTCGACGCGAAATGGCGGATTACTTCGAACGGATGCGTCCGGTGCTACGCCGAACGCCGGACTCCGATGTGATCTACACCTTCTTGCACGGCCCTCCGGTGCGGGGTTTCGTCCGGTTCGGCCTCCCGCTGTACCGGGTGCTGGTGGGCCACCTGGCCTACTCGGTGTTGCCCGGTTGGGCGGTCGAGCTGCACGGTCGCCGGCCCTACACCCACGCTGACCTGTGGTTGAAGATGCTGCGCCGAACTGCGCTTTTGGTGCCCGGCAAGATCAGGAGGCTGGCGCCGCCGGGACACCTGCGGCACGCGATCGAGCGACTGGGTACGGATGCGACGCCCAGCCGGACTCGTCTTCCCTAGTTGTCATACGTCACAGTCGATCATCGCCGCAGGTACGTAGCATTGCCCACGACTCCCCACCTCGCTCGGAAGGCCTGTCGTGATCCGTCGTGCCTTGCTCCTGACAGCCGTCGCGGTGCTCGCGACCGCCTGCGGGAGCGGTGACTCCAGCACAGTCATCGGACGTGCTGACTCCGGGAAGCTGACCATCGGCATCCGCTACGACCAGCCGGGCCTGAGCGAGAGGCGGCTCGACGGCCGGTACGTCGGCTTCGACGTCGAGGTCGCCAAGTACGTGGCGAACGAGCTGGGCGTGAAGGAAAGCGGCATCACGTACAAGGAAGCCCGCGGCGCGGCCCGCGAGTCGATGCTCGAGAACGGCGAGGCGGACCTGATCATCGCCTCGTACTCGATCACCGACGCCCGCAAGCAGAAGGTCGCCTTCGCCGGCCCGTACTTCGAGACCGGCCAGGGCATGCTCGTCCGCTACAGCGAGACGGGCATCCAGGGGCCGGAGACCATGAACGGCCGCAAGCTGTGCTCGGTCAAGGGGTCCACCTCCGCCCAGAAGGTGAAGTCGGAGTTCTCGCAGAACGTGCAGATCGTCGAATACGGCCAGTACTCCGACTGCGTGATCGGCCTCATGGCGGGCAACGTCGACGCCGTCACGACCGACGAGGTCATCCTGGCGGGCTTCGCGGCCGAGAACCCCGAGCTGCTCAAGCTCGTCGGCAAGACGTTCTCGAAGGAGCGCTACGGCATCGGCGTCGCGAAGGGCGACGCGGAGTCGCGGGACGCCGTGAACGAGGCGATCGAGAAGATGATCTCGACCGGGGAGTGGAAGCGGGCGTTGGAGCGCAACGTCGGCCCGTCGGGGTACGAGATCCCGCAACCACCCCAGATCACGGAGAAGAGCTAGTTCACCGAGAAGAGCTAGCTCGCGACCGCGGACTTCGACGTCCAGGTGGCCCAGTCGAACGCCCAGTCGTAGTAGTCGCCGTCCGCCGCCTGCAGCTGCTGCGACGACCCGACGACCTCGACCGGGTCACCGATCATCGTGAGGTCGTAGAAGGTCTTCGCGTTGGCACCGGACAGGTTCGCGCAGCCGTGCGAGACGTTCGCCTTGCCCTGCGACGGGATCGTGCCGTTGTTCTCGTGCACGAACTCGCCGTTCTGCGAGATCAGCACGGCCCAGGTGACGGGGACGTCCTGGTAGCCGAAGACCGGGTTCGACATCTTCCGCGCGGCCTCCTTCTGCTGCACCACGTGGATGCCGCCGCGGGTCTCGGCCCGCTTGTCGTTCTCCATCCCGTACGACGCCGGGAAGTCGTGCAGCAGCGTGCCGTCGCGGTAGATCTCGAACCGGTGGGTCTGCGTGTTCGCCTTCGCCACGAGCGCGCGGTCGGCGATCTTGAACTGCACGTGCACGTCCTCGGCACCGTGGGCGCCGCCCCCGAACGGCACCCCGTACACGTCGACGTCGACCGCGACCTCGGTGCCCGGCTTGAAGTACTCGCGCGGCCGCCAGTGGGCCTCGCGGTCGGACAGCCAGGCCCACGCGCCCTCGGTCGGCACGGAGGTCCGGACGGTCATGGCCTTCTGCACCGAGGCCTTGTCCTGCACCGGTGCGCTGAAGGTGACCTTGACCGGCATCGCGACGCCGTAGGTCTGGTGGTCGCCGACGTTCACCGATGCGCTGGTCAGGCGCTGCGGCTTGACCGTGCGGAACGAGCCGGCGACCGGCACGTCCGCGCCGTCGCGCCCGCGGGCCGACCCGGACCAGGTGTAGGCCTTGTCGTAGCCGAGGTCCTCGGTCGCCACCCACCGGTCACCGGTGAGCTCCCCCTTGACGACCCTGCCGTCCGCACCCGTCAGCGCGACGGCGGTCAGCGCGCCGCCAGTCACCCCGACCTGGAATGGTCCGGAAGGACTCACCCCGTCACCCGATCCGGGCGTCACGGTGAGTGCTGCCTTCTCCTTGCTCTCCACGACCGGAGCAATCGGCGCCGGCGGTGCCTCGGGTGCGGCGCCGCAAGCGGTCAACCCCAGCAGTACAACGAAAATCAGTGGCCGGAACACGTGCTCTCCCCAAGATCCCCTCGTCCAACGCTGAGAGGACGCGCGGGGCTGCGGCACGTTGCTCGACGAAACGCGATCACCCGCTCGGACCAGCGGGTTTCCCCCTGTTGAGGCACTGAACCGACCAGTAATGACCTGTAGTGCTATGACCAATCACACGTTAGGCTGACCCGCGCAGGCCGTGGTTTCTGTGTTCGTGCTTCACACGCTCGCGGAACGACACGCGGGCGTGCTGTGCGCTCTCACGGAGCGAACTGACCGCCCCCGGGACGGCCGGGGTTGCACGGTGCAGCCCCAAGCTTTCCTGCGATGGAGGCAGGTACATGGCACAGGGCACTGTCAAGTGGTTCAACTCCGAGAAGGGCTTCGGCTTCATCGCCCAGGACAACGGCGGCGCAGACGTCTTCGTCCACTACTCGGAGATCCAGGGTCAGGGCTTCCGCACCCTGGAGGAGAACCAGCGCGTGGAGTTCGAGGTGGGCCAGGGCACCAAGGGTCCGCAGGCGCAGAACGTCCGCGCGATCTGATCTGATTTCGCCGCAATCGAAGTCGTACGTGAGAAGGACCCTCTGCCGGGCTCGGCGGAGGGTCCTTCTTCGTTCGCGAAGCGACTACTGGCCGCGCTGGCGCGCTTCCCACTCGAGTCGCTGCATGACCCACTCCGTGGCGAGAGCCTGCGGGGAGGTCTGGCGCTCGGCGGCGAGCTCCTTGAGCTGCTCGTTCGCCATCAGCTGCAACCGCAGCTGGTACACCTGGGAGCTGCCGAAGCCCGAGGCGGTGGTCTCGTTGTCCGAGTCCGGGGCCAGGGCAGCCAGGTAAGAGGTCAGCTCCTCGTCGGGCAGCGACTCCGTCTGCGGTGCGTCCGCGGGACGGTGACGGCCGGACTTGGAACGTCCGAGGGATCCGATAGGCACCGGAACACGATAACGGCTCGGTCACGCCAGCCAAACCCCTGTGCCCCGGGTCACCCCGACGTGTCGCGGATGCCCACGGAGAGTGGGTGTTCGCCGCACGACGCACGAGACGGAAAACGCGGGGTCCGGACAGGGAGAGGCCCCCGCGCCAGGGGGAGGAACGCGGGGGCCGGAGGGGATCTCCACAGGCGCTGACCGGGGGTGTGTCAGCTTTTGGATTGTTGCACGCGCACCTTGCCGTTGGGGAGTGTTCGCCGGCAGATTCTCAAGCCGCCGATGGGCGGAATCCCCGCAGTCGCAAGCTGTTGCTGACGACGAACACGCTGCTGAACGCCATCGCGGCGCCCGCGATCATCGGGTTCAGCAGTCCGAGCGCCGCGAGCGGCAGTCCAGCGACGTTGTAGGCGAACGCCCAGAACAGGTTCCCCTTGATGGTGCCCAACGTCT
>NZ_JBHXCW010000035.1:0-48720 GCF_042725365.1 Lentzea sp. NPDC060358
GCGTCGCACCGTCCATTTACCGGGCCGGTGCCGCCACCCGCGGGACGGCACCACGGCCAGTTCGTTCGACCGCCGCGGACGAGACTCGCTGGACGGGCGCTAGGCGCCCGCGCCGCCGTCGACCGGCACGATCGCGCCGGTCACCATCGACGCGCGGTCGCTGAGCAGCCACGCCGCCACCTCGGCGACCTCGCGCGGCTCGGCCATGCGTCCCATCGGGACCGACTTGGCGAGCTGCTCGACGATGCCGGGCGTCGCGGCCTCCCACGCGTCGATCATCGCCGTCGCGGTGCCGCCAGGGGTGATGCCGTTGACCCGGATCCCTTCCGGCGCCCAGGTCACGGCCGCGCTCTCGGTGATGCTGTTGAGCGCGCGCTTCATGGCGCCGTAGGCGGGCAGCACCGGGTTCGCCCGGCGGCTGCCGATGCTGGAGGTGTTCACGATCGCGCCGCCTCCGGAGCGGCGCATGAGGGCCGCCTCGGCGGTCATGGCGGTCCAGTGGCCGCGGAAGTTGACCTCGAACTGCCGGTCGACGTCCTCGTCGCTGGTCTGGTCGATCGGGCCGGGCTGCTGGATCGTGGCGCCGTTGTTGAAGGCGCCGTCGAGCCGGCCGTGCAGCTCCTCGACCCGGGCGACGGCGGCGCGGACGCTGTCGCGGTCGCCGAGGTCGACGGAGATCGCGTCGGCGGTGCCGCCGCCGGCCCGGATCTCCCCCACGACGGCGTCGAGGGCGTCGGTGCCGCGGGCGGCGAGCACGACGGAAGCGCCTTCCTCGGCGAAGAGCCTGGCCGCCGCCTCGCCGATGCCGCGGCTGGCGCCGGTGATGAGCACGACCTTGCCGGCGAGCAGACCGGCGGAGTTGTTGTTCGTCATGGTCACCAGCCTTGGTCCCGGCCACGACCGGATACAGGTACCAGCGGTACCAGGCTCCGCCACCGCGGCACGGCCATACTCGGGTCATGGACAAGCAGCAGCTCGCCGAGTTCCTGCGCAGCCGCCGGGAGCGGTTGCGGCCGCAGGACGTCGGTCTGCCCTCCGGCCCGCGCCGCCGCACGCCCGGCCTGCGCCGCGAGGAGGTCGCGGTGCTCGCGCACATCTCCACCGAGTACTACGTCCGCCTCGAACAGGGCCGCGCGCCGCGCCCGTCGGCGGAGGTCCTCGCCGGGATAGCGGGCGCCCTGCTGCTCACCGACGACGAGTCCGGCCACCTGCACGTCCTCGCGGGCACCTCGCCGAACCGCTCCGGCCTGCACCGCCGGGACGTCCGCCCGAGCATCCTCGTGCTGCTCGACCGGCTGCCGCAGACGGCGGCGTTCGTCGTGTCGGCGGCGTTCGAGGTGCTGGCGTGCAACGACCTCACGGCCGCGCTGATGGAGGACTTCCGCGAGCTCGCCCCGCGCGACCGCAACCTGGCGCGCCGCGCGTTCCTCGACCCGGACCGGTCGCTGTACGGGGTGTCCGACGCCACGGAGTTCCGGCACCACGCCGTCATGCGGCTCCGGACGGTCGTCGCGCGCTACCCCGCCGACCCCGCGATCACCGGACTCGTCGACGAGCTGCTCGCCGGCAGCCCCGAGTTCGCGCGGCTCTGGGAGCGGCACGACGTGCAGGCCGCGACGATGCTCACGAAGTCGTTCGACCACCCGATGGTCGGCAGGATCACCGTCGACTGCGACTCGCTGGAGCTCACCGAACGCGACCAGCACCTGGTGCTTTACAGCGCGCCGCCCGGATCGCGCGACGCGGAGGCGCTGGCGCTGCTCGACGTCGTGGGCACCCAGGCCTTCAGCATCGACCGGCCCTGATCATGTGAGCGATAACATCGAGGCCGGTTCCCGCTTCACAGAAGCTAAAGTGAACGCTCACATTTAGCGTTGACCCCGCGGGCCGCCCGCCGCTACACCTGGACGAGCAGCGTTGCCGAGCGGGTGGAGCCCTCCATGTCCTCATCGTTGAGTCGTCGCCGGCTTCTCCAGGCCGCGGGGGTGGCCGCTCTCGCGACCGCCTCCCCCGCCCTCACCCCCGGCGCGGCGCAGGCCGCCGCGGTACCCCCCGCGCGCGGCGACGCCGGCGTCTCGGCCTTCCCGTTCGACCTGACCGAGGTGCGGCTGACCCAGGGCCGCTGGCTCGACAACCAGAACCGGGTGCTGTCCTACCTGCGGTTCATCGACGTCGACCGGCTGCTCTACAACTTCCGCGCCAACCACCGCCTGTCCACCGGCGGCGCCGCGGCGCTCGGCGGGTGGGAAGCCCCGAACTTCCCCTTCCGCACGCACAGCCAGGGCCACTTCCTCACGGCCTGGGCCCAGGCGTGGGCCGTCCTCGGCGACACGACGTGCCGGGACCGGGCGAACTACATGATCGCGGAACTGGCCAAGTGCCAGGCGAACAACGCGTCCGCCGGGTTCGCCTCCGGCTACCTGGCGGGCTTCCCGGAGTCGGACTTCGACGCACTGGAAGCCGGGTCGCCGAAAGCGGTGTCGTACTACTCGCTGCACAAGACGCTCGCCGGGCTGCTCGACGTGTGGCGGCTGATCGGCAACACCCAGGCGCGCGATGTGCTGCTGCGCCTCGCCGGGTGGGTGGACACGCGCACGTCGCGCCTGTCGTACGCCACGATGCAGCGCGTCCTGGGCACGGAGTTCGGCGGCATGAACGCCGTGCTGGCCGACCTGTACCAGCAGACCGGCGACGCGCGGTGGCTGACGGCGGCGCAGCGGTTCGACCACGCCGCGGTGTTCGACCCGCTCGCCTCGGGCCAGGACCGGCTCAGCGGCCTGCACGCCAACACGCAGGTGCCGAAGTGGATCGGCGCGGCGCGCGAGTACAAGGCGACGGGCACCACCCGGTACCGCGACATCGCGCTCAACGCCTGGAACATCACCGTGAACGCGCACACCTACGTCATCGGCGGCAACAGCCAGGCCGAGCACTTCCGCGCGCCCGGCGCGATCGCCGCGTACCTCGGCACGGACACGTGCGAGGCCTGCAACACCTACAACATGCTGAAGCTGACCAGGGAGCTGTGGCTGACCGACCCCGGCCGGGCCGCCTACTTCGACTACTACGAGCGCGCCCTGCTCAACCACCTGATCGGCCAGCAGAACCCGGCGGACCCGCACGGCCACATCTGCTACTTCACCGGGCTCAACCCCGGCCACCGCCGCGGCAACACCGGACCCGCCTGGGGCGGCGGCAACTGGAGCACCGACTACAGCACGTTCTGGTGCTGCCAGGGCACCGGCATCGAGACCAACACCAAGCTCGCCGACTCGATCTACTTCCACTCCGGCACCACGCTCACGGTGAACCTGTACGCGCCGTCGGTGCTGACGTGGTCGGCGCGCGGCATCACCGTCACCCAGAGCACGACCTACCCGGCGAGCGACACCACCACGTTCACGGTCACCGGCACCGCGGCGGGCTCGTGGACCATGAGGTTCCGCATCCCGGCCTGGACCACGGGCGCGACCGTCAGCGTCAACGGCACCGCGCAGGACGTGACCGCCACCCCCGGCAGCTACGCCTCGCTGACGCGGTCGTGGACGTCCGGCGACGTGGTGGCGCTGCGGTTGCCGATGCGCGTGGTCGCCCAGCCCGCCAACGACAACTCCGGTGTCGTCGCGCTCACCTACGGCCCGGCGGTGCTCGCGGGCAACTACGGCAACACCGGGCTGTCGTCGTTGCCGTCGCTGGACGTCGGCTCCGTCACCCGCACCAGCACGTCGTCGCTCTCGTTCACGGCGACGGCCAACGGGACGCCGGTGAGCCTCGGGCCGTTCCACGACGCGCACGGCTTCAACTACACCGTCTACTGGAACTCCGGCGGGGGCGGCGCCGGCAGCCACCGCCTCGTCAACGCGGGCACCGGGATGGTGCTCGGCGTCCAGAACATGTCCACTTCGGATGGTGGCCTGGCCGTGCAGTGGCACGACAGCGGCACCGCGGACCACAACTGGCAAATGATCACCGACGGCTCCGACGTCCGGTTCCGCAACGTCCACAGCGGCAAGGTGCTGGGGGTGGAGAACATGTCGACCGCCGACAACGCGCGCGTGCTGCAGTGGGGCGACACCGGCACCGCCGACCACCGGTGGACGCTGCTCCCCCAGGGCGACGGCACGCACAAGATCCGCAACGCCCACAGCGGCAAGCTGCTCGGCGTCCTGAACGGCTCCACCGCCGCGGGCGCGCAGATCGTGCAGGACTCGGACAACGGCAGCGCGGACAACCGCTGGCGGCTGGTCGCCAACTGACGGCGCGGGGATCAGGCCGTCGGCGCGGCGGCCTGGTCGTCGTACTCCCGCTGGCAGCGCTGGATCTGCTCGCCGTGCTCGACGGTCCAGGCGTAGAGGTGGCCGAACGGCACGCGCAGCGACTCCCCCAGCGGCGTCAGCGAGTACACGACGCCGACCGGCGAGGTCGGCAGGACGGTGCGGACGATCATCCCGTTGCGCTCCAGCCGGCGCAGCGTCTGGGTCAGCACCCGCTGCGTCACGCCGCCGAGCCGCCGCTTCAGCTCGTTGAACCTGGTCGGCTTCTCCAGCACCGCCATGGCCATCATCGACCACTTGTCGGCGATCTGGTCGAGGATCGGCCGGCTCGGGCAGTCGGGGCTGAAGACGAGGTCCGGCTCGGTCGCGGTCACGGGTGGTGTCCTCCGGCATCCCTGGTGTCCCGAAAGTGCGTTCTTGCGCGAGGCTAGCAGCAGATTCGACCCTAGGTATCCATCGAATACCAAGCTGAACGGATCCGCTCATGAACTCCACGCTGCGCACCAGCACCGAAGACGGTGTGCTGACGGTCGTCTTCGACAACCCGCCGGTGAACGCTCTCGGCGCCACGACCATGCGCGAGCTGCGCGACCTGCTGACGGGACTGGAGAGCGACGACTCGGTGAAGGTCGTCGTGTTCGAGAGCGCGAACCCCGAGTTCTTCCTGGCCCACGTGGACATCGCCGTCCTGGACCAGCGCGAGGAACTGGAGGCGCTGGCCGCCTCCGCGCCCGAGGGCGTGAACGTGTTCCAGGCGGTCGGCGAGCAGATCCGCCACCAGCCGCAGGTGACGATCGTGAAGCTCGCGGGCAAGGCCCGGGGCGGTGGCGCGGAGCTGGTCGCGGCCGCCGACCTCGCGTTCGCCGCCGAGGAGACCGCCGGGCTCGGCCAGGTCGAGGCGCTCATGGGCATCACGCCCGGCGGTGGCGGCACCCAGTACCTGAGGGAGAGGGTCGGCCGCCACCGCGCGCTGGAACTGGTGCTGGCCGGCGAGCTGGTCGACGCCCGGACGGCCGCGGCGTACGGCTGGATCAACCGCGCGGTGCCCGCCGCCGAACTCGACGAGCACGTCCGCCGGGTCGCGCGCAACATCGCCTCGCTCGCCGCCGGGGTGATCGCCGCGGCGAAGAAGGCGTTGCCCCCCACCGAGTTCGGCGCGGGGCTCGTCGCCGAGAACGACGCCTGGGCGTCGCTGGTCACCCGTCCCGCCGCCCAGGCACTGCTGAGCGGCGCGCTGGCCGCCGGCGCCCAGACCGTGGAGGGCGAACGGGACCTGGAGGGCCTGATGCGTGGCATCGCCCACTCCTGAGTGACGACCGGCCCGGCCCCGTGTGACACTTCGTCCAGAATCTGACACTTTGTTCAGACCTGGAGGTGGCGTGACAGGAACCGCGGATGCCGTGTTCGCGGCGATGACCCCCGTGCTGGAGGGCATCGCCGCGACGTTCGGGCGCAGTTGCGAGGTGGTGCTGCACGACTACCGCGACCCGGAGCGGTCGGTCGTCGCCGTCGCGGGAGCGGTCACCGGGCGGCGCGTCGGCGACGCCATGAGCGAGATCGGCCTGCGCGTGCTCGCCGCCGGGGACGACGCGCGCAACGAGGTCGGGTACATCACCCGCGCCCAGGACGGGCGGCTGCTCAAGTGCACGACCCTGCCGTTGCGCGACGTGGACGGCACCCTGATCGGCGCGCTGTGCGTGAACGTCGACCTCTCGGCCATCAACCGCGCCACCGGCGTGCTCTCCGACCTGCTCGGGCTGTCGGCGGCGGAGGACACCGGCGCGACGACCGACTTCTCCGGCGACCTGGACCGGGTCGTCGACTCGCTGGTCGGACGCGCGGAACGGGCGCACGCCGTGCCCGTGACCGCGCTGGGCCGCGAGGACCGGCTGGCGCTCGTCCGGTCGCTGCACGACGCCGGGGTGTTCGGCCTGCGTGGCGCGCCGGGACGGATCGCGCAGCGCCTCGGGATCTCCCGCACCGGCCTCTACAACGACCTCGCCGAACTGAAGAAGGACAAGCCGTGACCCCCGTGTTCCTCGGCGAGGCCGAGTCGGCGGCGCTCGTCGACGACGACCTGGCGCTGGCCGCCGCGCGCGAGGCGTTCCTCGCGACCGCCACCGGGGCGACGTTCCCGGTCGTGATCGGGCACTCGTCGGAGCCGCGGAACAGGTTCACCCTCAAGTCCGGGTCCGCGGGCGACCTCGTCGGCGTGAAGGTCGGCAGCTTCTGGCCCGGCAACGCGGACCTGCCGCGGCACAGCTCGACGATCGTGCTGCTCGACCCCGCGACCGGCAGGCTGCGCGCGGTCGTCGAGGCCGCGGCGGCCAACGCCTACCGCACCGCGGCGGCCGACGCGCTCGCCGTGCAAGCGTTGTCACGCGAGGACTCCCGCACGCTGACGGTGATCGGCACCGGGCACCAGGCGCTGCACGAGGTCCGCGCCGTCCGCCGCGTGCGGCCGATCGACCGGGTCCTCGTCGTCGGCCGGCGCGCGGACGCGGCACGGGAGTTCGCCGCCGCGGTGACCGCGCGGCTCGGGCTCCCCGCCGACGCGGTCGACGCCCGGACCGGGGTCACCTCCGCCGATGTGCTCGTCACGGCCACGACCGCCCGCGAGCCGTTGTTCGACGCCGCCTGGGTCCGGCCCGGCACGCACGTGTCCGCGATGGGCGCGGACGGTCCCGGCAAGCAGGAGCTGCCCGTCGCGCTGCACGACCGCGCGTCGCTGTTCTGCGACCTGCCGGACCAGTCGAACGCGATCGGCGAGTTCCAGCACACGCCGGTCGTGCCCGTCGCGCTCGGCGCGGTGCTCGCCGGTGACGCCGCGGGCCGCACCTCGGACGACGACGTGACGGTGTTCGACAGCTCCGGTTTCGCCCTGCAGGACCTCACCCTCGCCGCCGCGCTGCTGCGCCGTTCGTCAGGAGAGCCCCGATGACCGCTGTGGACACCCCCTACGCGGTGGTGGACGTCGATCGCCTGGACCGCAACGCCTCCCGGTTGCGCCACCACCTGCGGTCGCTCGGCGTGCCGCTGCGGCTGCACGTCAAGACGGCGAAGTCCGTCGACGTCGCCCGGCGCGTCCACGGCAGCGGCCCGATCACCGTGTCGACGCTCGCGGAGGCCGAGCACTTCGCCGGCGCCGGGTACCGCGGGACGTCCTGTACGCCGTCGGCATCGCTCCGGACAAGCTGCCGCGGGTGGGCGCCCTGCTGCGCCGCGGCGTCGCGCTCACCGTCCTGCTCGACAGCCTCGCGCAGGCCGAGGCGGTCGCCCGGTTCGCGCGGGAGGAAGGCCTCCGCGTCCCCGCGCTGGTCGAGATCGACTGCGACGGCCACCGCGGCGGCGTGCGACCCGGCGACCCCGCCCTCGTCCCGATCGGCCGGGCGCTCGGCGGCAACCTCGCCGGGGTGCTCACCCACGCCGGGGAGTCCTACTCCGCCTGCACCCCGGACGCGCTGCGCGAAGCGGCGGAGAACGAGCGGGAGGTCGCCGTGCGGGCCGCGACCGTGTTGCGGGACAACGGTTTCGCCTGCGAGGTCGTCAGCGTCGGCTCCACCCCGACCGCCCACGCGGCGACGGACCTGACCGGGGTCACCGAGGTCCGCGCGGGCAACTACGTCTTCTTCGACCTCGTCATGGCGGGCATCGGCGTCTGCACCACCGACGACCTGGCGCTGTCCGTCGTCGTGACCGTGATCGGCCACCAGCCCGGCCGCAACCAGGTGATCACCGACGGCGGCTGGATGGCCACCTCGCGGGACCGCGGCACGCAGGCCCAGGCCGTCGACCAGGGGTACGGGCTCGTCGCCCGCCTGGACGGCGAGCTGGTCGACGGGCTGCTGATGACCGGGGCGAGCCAGGAGCACGGCGTGCTCGGCGCGCGCGACGGCGGGCCGGTGCCGGACCTGCCCATCGGCACGCGGCTGCGCATCCTGCCCAACCACGCCTGTGCGACGGCGGCCCAGCACGACCGGTACGAGGTCGTCGGCACCGGCGTCGCGCCTGCGACGTGGAGCCGGCTGCGCGGCTGGTGACTACCCTCGCAGGATGCCCCAGCGGACCGGTCGCGGAGACCTCTTCACCCCCAGCTGCCCGACCAGGCTGCTGCTCGACCGCATCGGCACCAAGTGGACCTCGATGGTCGTGAAGCTGCTGGCCGAGGCCGGTGCCGGCGAGGTCCGCTTCGCCGAGCTGCAACGGCGGATGCCCGGCGTCTCGCAGAAGATGCTGTCCTCGACGCTGCGGTCGCTCACCACCGACGGCCTGGTGGCGCGGCGGGTCGAGCCGACCGTGCCGCCGAAGGTGCACTACCGGCTCACCGAGCTCGGGCACTCGCTCGAGGTGCACCTGGCCGGCCTGCGGGAGTGGGCGGAGACGCACATCGGCGAGATCGTGCGGGCCGGGGCCGTTACCCGCGAGGAACCACCTGACGCGGAAGTGCCGTCTTCCCGATGACGCCGGGCGTTCCTACCGTCGGGGCATGATCGAACCGCGCAAGATCCACGCCAACGGCGTCGAGCTGAACGTCGCCGTGACGGGCACCGGGCCCGCGATCGTGCTGCTGCACGGGTTCCCGCACACCTGGCAGCTCTGGGAACCGGTCATCCCCGCGCTCGCCGGGACCCGCACCGTGGTGGCACCGGACCTGCGCGGCCTCGGCGCCTCCTCCCGTCCCGCCTCCGGCCACACCGCCGCCGACGTCGCGGCGGACGTGACCGGGCTGCTCGACGCCCTGGGCATCGAGCGCGCCGACGTGGTGGGCATCGACCTCGGCACGCCGCCCGCGTTCCTCGTCGGGCTCGAACACCCCGGCCGCGTGCGGCGGCTGGTGCTGATGGAGGCGCTGGTGGGCACGCTTCCCGGCGCGGAGGAGTTCCTGCGCGGCGGTCCGCCGTGGTGGTTCGGCTTCCACGGTGTTCCCGGGCTCGCGGAGACCGTCCTGCCGGGACACGAGCGCGAGTACCTCGACTTCTTCCTGCACGCGGGCACGGCGGGCGACGGCGTCACCCCGCGGTTCCGCGAGGCGGTGCACCGGGCCTACACCGGCCGGGAGGCGCTGGCGTCCGCGTTCGAGCACTACCGGGCGCTGCCGGAGAGCGCCCGGCAGATCGCCGGGGCCGTCGGCCGGCGGCGGCTGCTCGTGCCGACGTTCACGGTCGGCGCGGCCCCGGTCGGCGACGCGACGCGACGGCAGGTGGAACTCGTGGGCGACGACGTGCGCGGCGTCGTCCTGCCGGACTGCGGCCACATCGTCCCGCAGCACCGGCCGGAGGCGCTTCTCGCGGCGCTGCGGGGATTTCTCGGCTGATCAGGCGGTCGGGTCGGTCGCGAGCGCGACGTCGAGCAGCTCGCCGAGCTGCTGGACCTGCGTCGCGGAGAGGTGCCGGAACGACAGGTCCACGACGCCGTCGGCGAGCTCCTGCCCCGCCACGCGCAGCCGCTCGCCCTCCTCGGTGAGCCGGTGGCGCACGGGCCGCCCCGGCCCCGGCAGCCGTTCGATCAGGCCCCGGTCGGCCATCCGCGCGGCGAGCGTCCCGAACGACTGGTCGGTCTGGAACGTCAGCACCGCGAGGTCGTGCAGCGAGGCGTCCGGGTGGCGGTGCAGGTGCCGCAGCACGTCCCACTGCACGAGCGACAGCCCGAGCGGCGCGAGCGCCCGGCTGAGCGCGCGGTGGTGGCGGTGCTGCAGGCGCTTGACGGCCAGGGCGACTTCGGCGGGCTGGTAGGGCATGCCGCCGAGCCTACCGCAGTGAACTCAGGTTGCTTAGGTAAGGAACCTGATCTAAGTTTCCTTACCTAAGCAACCTGAGTTCAAAGGAGCCCCCATGACCTCCACCCGGATCCCCCTCGGCACGGTCGAGCTGACCGTCCGGGACCGCGACCGCACCCGCCCGTACCTGCTGCTGCACGGCGGCGGTGGCGTGGCGACGATGGCCGGGTTCGCCGACCTGCTCGCCGACCGCGCGCACGCCCGCGTGCTGCTGCCCACCCACCCCGGTTTCGGCGGCACGCCCAAACCGGACGACCTCACCGGCGCCACCGGCCTCGCCCGCACGTACGCCGCCCTGCTCGACGAGCTCGACCTGACCGGCGTCACCGTGGTCGGCAACTCCTTCGGCGGCTGGGTCGCCGCCGAGATCGCCCTGCTCGGCAGCCCGCGCGTGCGGGCCGCGGTGGTGGTCGACGGGATCGGCGTCGAGGTCGAGGGCCACCCGCAGACCGACGTCCGGGGCCTGTCCCCCGCCGAGCTCCAGCAGCTCTCCTGGCACGACCCGGCCCGGGCCCCGCGGCCCGCAGGCGTGCCCGGCCCCGGCCCGGACGTCCAGGCCCTCCTCGGCTACACCGGCCCCGCGATGACCGACCCGACGCTCGCCGGGCGGCTCGGCGGGGTGGAGGTCCCGGTGCACTTCGTGTGGGGCGAGAGCGACGGCATCGTCAGCGCGGACTACGGCAGGGCGTTCGCCGCGGCGGTCCCGGGGTCGACGTTCGCGCTGCTGCCGCGCAGCGGCCACCTGCCGCAGCTGGAGACGCCGCAGGAGCTGCTCGACGTGCTGCTCGCGCCGCGATGACTACGCGACGGGCCGGCGCCGCTTGTCGCGGGTGTAGATGATCGCCGACTTGCCGTCGCCGGGGCTGCGCCGGTCGAACTCGAACAGCGTGGTCGCGGTGATCAGGTCGCTCAGCTTGGAGTAGCCGTAGGTGCGGGAGTCGAAGTCGGGGCGCTGCTTGGTGATGATGCTGCCCACGGACGCGAGCGCCGCCCAGCCGTCGTCGTCCGACGCCGCCTCGACCGCGGTGCGCAGCTGCTTCACCAGCGCCTTGTCCGCCTTGAGCTGCTCGGCGGCCGTGGAGGTCTTCGGCTTCGGGGTGGCCTCGACCGGCGGCGCGATCAGGTTCTCGATGTAGATGAACTTGTCGCAGGCGGCCACGAACGGCTGGGGCGTCTTGCGCTCGCCGAAGCCGTAGACGGTGAGGCCGGACTCGCGCAGGCGCGCGGCGAGCCGGGTGAAGTCGCTGTCGCTCGAGACGATGCAGAAGCCGTCGAAGCGGCCGGAGTAGAGCAGGTCCATCGCGTCGATGACCATCGCCGCGTCGGTGGCGTTCTTGCCGGTCGTGTACGCGAACTGCTGGATCGGCTGGATCGACTGCGCCAGCAGGTGGTCCTTCCAGCCCTTGAGGCTCGTGCCGGTCCAGTCGCCGTAGGCCCGCTTCACGTGGGCGGTGCCGTACTTGGCGACCTCGGCCAGCAGTCCTTCGGTGATCGACGGACGCGCGTTGTCCGCGTCGATCAGCACCGCGAGCCGTGCCGTGTTCTCGCTGGCCATCAGTCCGAGCCCCTCGCCGTCCGTCCACACCGGTCGCTGGGATTATCCGTGATCGGCGGAAGGCGGACAGTGGACCTGCACAGCTTCATCGACCCCGGGCTCCTCCAGCACGTCGGGCAGGCGCGCGCGGAGAACGCACAACGCGGCATCAGACGAGGCCCGGGCACCTACGAGGAGGTGCTGGCCGCGCGGACGCCGCCGGCCGGCGGCTCCGAGGTCGTCGAGGCCGGCGGCCGGAGCGTGCCCGTGCGAATCCATCTGCCCGAGGGCGCCCCTCGGGGCGTTCTGCTCGACTTCCACGGCGGCGGCTTCTACCTGGGCTCGGCCGCGCAGGACGACGAGCGCAACCGGCGGCGGGCGGACGCGCTCGGCGTGGCGGTCGTCAGCGTCGACTACCGGCTCGCCCCGGAACACCCCTGGCCCGCCGCCCCCGACGACGCCGAGACCGCGGCGCTGTGGCTGCTCGAGCACGCCGGGGAGCGGTTCGGCACGACCAGGCTCGCGATCGGGGGCTTCTCGGCGGGCGCCACGCTCGCCGTCGCCGCCCTGCTGCGGCTCGGGGACCGCGCCGCGCGCTTCGCCGGGGCCGCCCTGCAGTTCGGCACGTACGACCTGAGCGGCACGACGCCCGCGGGCAGGCTGATCGCCGGCGAGTACTTCCTCCAGGCCTACGCGGGCCACGCGCCCGACCGCACCCTGCCCGACATCTCCCCCGTCTTCGGCGACCTGCGCCACCTGCCGCCGGTGCTCGTGGTGGTCGGCGCGCTGGACGTCCTGCTGGAGGACAACCTCGCGATGGCGGCCCGGCTGGCGGTGGCAGGCGAGGTCGAGCTGAAGGTCTACCCGGAGTCGCTGCACGGCTTCACCAACCGCGACAACGAGATCGCCCGCGCGGCACGGCGGGACATCGAGCGCTGGCTGGCCGAGCGGCTCTCCTAGACTCCGGGTCCTCAAAGATCGACAACCGAGGTGGCGAGATGAAGCTGGCCGATGTCACGCGGACCGCACTGGCCTGCGTCCGGATCTTCAACGGCGCGCTGGGCCTGGTCGCCGCGAACCGGATGGCGGCGAGCCTGGGCGACGAACTGGGCGACGACAAGCGGTTCGTCTACCCGGCCCGCATGTTCGGCATCCGCACGCTGGTCCTGGGCGTCGACCTGCTGACGCTGCGGCCGGACGCGCCGAACGCCCGCCGGGTGCTGGGCCAGGCCGTCCTGATCCACGCCACGGACACCGCCGCCGCGCTCTACGCCGGCAGGCGCGGCGAGCTGCCGGCCAAGGCGGCGAAGCTCACGACGATCATCTCGGCCGTCAACACCGGGCTCGCCGTCGTCTCGCTCGTGGCGTCGGAGAAGACCGGCCGTCCCGGCACGAAGTAGGTAAGGCTGCCCTGAGCGGACGGGTAACGTACCGGGGCGTGAGCATCGTGGTGGAGCGGCGCGGGCCCGACCCCGCGCCGGTGGGGGCGAGTCCGCGCCGGCGGCGGCTGACCGGGCTGGCGTGCCTGGTCGTGCTGCTCGCCGCCGGAGCGGTGCTGTCGCTGGTGATCGGCGCCCGCGCGCTGTCGCCCGCCGAGGTGTGGCAGGGGCTCTTCGGCGATCCCGGCACCGACCAGCGGCTCGTCGAGATCACGCTGATCGTGCAGACGCTGCGCGTGCCGCGGACGGTGCTCGCGGTCGTCGCGGGTCTCGCGCTCGGCGTCGCGGGGGCGTTGATCCAGGGCCACACCCGCAACCCGATCGCCGACACCGGCCTGCTCGGCGTCAACGCCGGGGCGTCGTTCGCGGTGGTGCTCGCGGTCCACCTGGTCGGCCTGCAGAACCCGGTGCAGTACCTGTGGTTCGCGCTCCTGGGCGCCGCGGCGGCCGGGGTGGTCGTGTTCGGCCTGTCGAGCCTCGGCCGCGGCGCCGGCAACCCGCTGACGCTGGTGCTGGCGGGCCAGGGCATCACGATCTTCCTGACGGCGATGACCGGCGCGGTCGCGCTGGCGGACAAGCAGGCGCTCGACGTGCTGCGGTTCTTCAACGCGGGTTCGGTGCAGGGCGTCGGCTGGAACGTGATCATCGTCGCGTCGGTGTTCATCGCCGCCGGGCTGGTGCTGGCGGCGCTGAACCTGCCCGCGATCAACCTGCTGAACCTCGGCGACGACGTGGCGCGCGGCCTCGGCGTGAACATCGCGCTGGGCCGGACGACCGGCGTGCTGGCCGTGACGCTGCTGGCGGGCGCGGCGACGGCGGCGTGCGGGCCGATCGCGTTCCTGGGCCTGATGGTCGCGCACGTCGCGCGGTGGTTCACCGGCCCGGACTACCGGTTCCTGGTGCCGTGCGCCGGTCTGCTCGGCGCCGTGGTGCTGCTCTTCGGCGACATGGCGGGCCGGCTCGTCGTGCGCCCGGCCGAACTGCAGGCGGGCATCGTCATCGCCCTGCTCGGCGCCCCGTTCTTCGCGGCGCTGGTCTGGCTCGGGAAGTTCAGGCAGGCATGAGCACCGGCATGCACCCCGGAGTCCGCGTCGGCCCCTGGTCGTGGGTCTGGCGGCCGTGGACCGCGCTCGCGACCCTGCTGCTGGCCGCGGCGACGTTCCTGGTCTTCTGCGTGTCGATCTCGGTGGGCGACTTCACGATCGAGCTCGGCGCGGTGCTGCGGACGCTGGTCGGCCAGGGCGAGCGCGTCGACGAGTTCGTCATCATGGACCTGCGCATGCCCCGCGCCCTGGTGGGCCTGATCGCGGGCATCGCCCTCGGCGTCTCCGGCGCGCTCACGCAGTCGGTCGCCCGCAACCCGCTGGCGAGCCCCGACGTCCTCGGCATCACCTCCGGCGCCAGCGCCACGGCGGTGTTCGTCGTGACGGCGAGCGGTGGCGCCGCCCTCGGCGGCTCCCTGGGCCTGCCGGCCGCGGCGCTGCTGGGCGGCCTGCTGACCGGGTTGCTCGTCTACTTCCTGGCGTGGAAGAAGGGCATCGACGGGTTCCGGCTGATCCTGATCGGCGTCTCGGTGAACGCGGCCATGCAGGCGGTCACGACGTGGCTGCTGGTGCTGGCGGACATCCGCGACGTGGCCCGCGCGCAGGCGTGGCTCGTCGGGTCGCTGAACGCGCGCACCTGGACCGAGGTGTGGACGTCGCTGTGGCTGACGATCGCGCTCGTCGTGGTCGTGCTGTTCGTGGCGTTCCAGTTGCGCCCCATGCACTTCGGCGACGACGTGGCCGCCGGGCTCGGCGTCCGGCACGGGGCCGTGCGGGCGGTGCTGCTGCTGTGCGCGGTGCTGCTGGCCGGTGTCGCGGTGAGCGCGGCCGGGCCGGTGCCGTTCGTGGCACTGGTGGGACCGCAGATCGCGATGCGGCTGCTGCGGTCGCCGGTGCCGCCGCTGGTCGCGTCCGGGCTGTTCGGGGCGTTGCTGCTGATCGGGTCGGACCTGGTCGCCAGGGCGCTGCTGCCGAACGACCTGCCGGTGGGGATCGTGACCGCGATCATCGGCGGGCCGTTCCTGGTGTACCTGCTGGTGCGGGCGAACGTGAAACGCGCGGCCTGAACCGTTCTCCGTTGTTCCAGCCGAATCATTGCTGGAAAACGACGCACCGTCGTGCCATCATTCTCGCCGCACCGTTCCGGTGACCATTCCAGAACTATTCCCGGCGAGCGGCCAACATTCCCATGCGAATCCCACACCAGGACCAGGACACACCGGCCGAGTCCGCCGCACCGCCTCCCTCGGCGCGCGCCAAGGTCTTCAGCGGCGCCGGCGTGTTCGCCGACGTCGCGGCCGTGGTGGTCGTCCTCCTGGAGGGCAGGGGCGCCGTCGCGGCGGTCGTGGCGGCGATCGCGGTGCTCGCCGGGATCGGGACGATCGCCCTTCGGTTCCGCGGAAGCCTGCGCATCGGCCTGATCATCCTGACCGTCGCGGCCGTCGTCCTCACCATCGCCTACCTCGGCCCGGAGCGGGTCCGCGGGTGGATCAAGCCGCCGGGCCCCGGCGCGGACGGCCGGACGTCCGTCTCGCACACCACGTCCCCGCCGGCACCTCCGGCACCTCCGGTGAAGGTGCTCGAGATGCCGCTGCACATGCCGTACAAACCGCCGCAGAACTCGCTCGACCTGGAAACGTCGACATTTCCGGTGAGCAGCACCGACAAGAGCGCCGACATCGCGATCGAATGCCGCGACGTCGAGGACTTCCGTTCGAGCTGCCCGCCCGGCGGGACGATCGACTACTACGCCGAGCCCCTCAACGGGACGGAACTGGTGGCCGCGGACTCCCCCGACCCCGCGGCCTGCCGCGACCGGGCCGGGTACAGCGGTTCCCAGGTGCCCGTGCGGCAGTCGGCGTTCTACTGCCTGCGGACGACCGGCGCGTACGCGGTCCTCCGCATCACCTCCGCCCCGGTCACCAGACCCGCCGGCGCGGCCGAGGTGATCACGGTGCGGCTCGAGGTGACGATGACCGCACGGTAGCCCTGAGGCCAGGCTCACCGAAGTAAGGTCGTCCTATGGCCGCGTTGCGCACAGATGCCGCCCGCCTGGGCGCGGAGGGCGTCACGGTCGGGTACGCCGACCGGGTCGTCCTCGACAACCTCGACGTCACCATCCCGACGGGCGTGATCACCACGGTCATCGGCCCCAACGGCTGCGGCAAGTCGACGTTGCTGCGCACGCTGTCGAGACTGCTCAAACCGCGCCAGGGCACGGTGCTGCTGGACGGCGGCGACATCGCGCGGCTCAAGACCAAGGACGTCGCGAAGCGGATGGGCCTGCTGCCGCAGACCCCGATCGCGCCGGAGGGGCTCACGGTCGCCGACCTCGTCGCGCGCGGGCGGCACCCGCACCAGAGCTGGGTGCGGCAGTGGTCGAGCGACGACGCCGACGTGGTGGCCGAAGCGTTGCGGATGACCGGGGTCGCCGACCTCGCGCACCAGCCCGTCGACTCGCTGTCGGGCGGGCAGCGGCAGCGGGTGTGGATCTCCATGACGCTCGCGCAGGGCACGGACCTGCTGCTGCTCGACGAGCCGACCACCTACCTCGACCTCGCGCACGCCATCGACGTCATCGACCTCGTCGACGACCTGCACGAGGGCGGCTGCACGATCGTGATGGTGTTGCACGACCTCAACCTCGCGGTCCGCTACAGCGACAACCTCATCGTGATGAAGTCCGGCTCGATCGTGGCCCAGGGCCACCCGAGCGAGGTGATCACCGCCGAGCTGCTGCTCGACACGTTCGGCCTGCAGGCCGAGGTGATCGACGACCCGGTGAGCGAGCGGCCGCTGATCGTGCCGATCGGGCGGACGCACGTGGTACCGAAGAGTGACCGAGGACTAGGTTAGCCTGCCCTAACCAGGTGATAAGGTTCGGCTGTCCTAATTTCCCCCGCCGCGTGGGCAGCGAAGAACGAGGTGCCGAATGGGCCAGAGAACGACCATGACCTGGAAGCGACTGACCGCCGTGGCAGCAGCCGCGGTGGTCGGTGCCAGCGTCCTCGCCGGGTGCGGTTCCTCCACGCCTGCCACGACTCCCGACTCGGGCAACGCCTCCGGGGGCACGTTCCCGACCAAGGTCGAGCACTTCTTCGGCACGACGGAGATCAAGGAGGCGCCCAAGCGCGTCGTCTCCCTCGGCTACACCGACGACCAGACGATGCTCGCGCTCGGCACCGTGCCGGTCGGCATGGTCGACCAGTACCCCAACCCGGACGGCAAGTCGCCCGACATCAACACCCAGTGGGCCTGGGTGAAGGACAAGTGGGGCTCGGCCAAGCCCGAGGTCGTCATGAAGAACGGCGACACCGAGCCGAACTACGAGAAGATCGCGCAGCTGCGGCCCGACCTGATCGTCGCGGTCTACTCCGAGGCCGACCAGTCCTGGTACGACAAGCTCACCAAGATCGCTCCGGTGGTCGGCCGCACCAAGGCCGAGAAGGAGCCGTTCTCCGCCAAGTGGCAGGACAACGCGCTGCAGGTCGCCAAGGCGCTCGGCAAGGAGGCCGAGGGCGCCGAGATGATCAAGGACGTCGACGACAAGATGGCCGAGGCGAAGAAGGCGAACCCGGCCTGGGCGAACGAGACCGCGGTGGTCACCTCCTGGTACAAGGACGCCGTCGCGCCGTTCGCCACGACCGACGTGCGCGGCCAGGTGATCACCGGCATCGGCTTCAAGGGCAACACCAAGGTCGACGAGCTCGCGGCCGGCAAGTTCTTCGTGACGCTGTCGCCCGAGCGCATCGACGTGATGAACGTCGACCGGATCTTCGTGATCGCGGACGAGGCGGACCAGAAGTCGCTCAAGGGCTTCGAGCTCTTCGGCAACCTGCCCGCGGTGAAGGCCGGCAAGGTCCACTGGCTGCTCGACAGCGAGGGCCCGGCCATCGGCGCGGCGATCTCGCAGGCCACGCTCGCGTCCATGCCGTACGCGGTCGACGAACTGGTGAAGGCCGCCAAGTCGGCTGCCTAGCACGGACAACCCCCTCCGAAAGGCTTCTCCCTCGTGACCACGAGCGTCTCCGCCGCGTCCGCACCGATCCTGCGCACCGCGACCGGACGGGAAGCCCTTCGCTGGGTGCTCGATCACTGCCGTTCCGCTCCCGGGCTGCCGGTCGCCACCGTGGTGGCGACGGTGGCCGGTGCGGTGCTGCAGATCGTCCCGGTGTTCCTGCTGGGCACGGTGGTGGACGGGGTCGCCGGGGGGAGGGACCCGTCCGTCCTGTGGACGATCGGCACCGCCACGGTCGTGGCCGCGCTCCTCGGCGCGGTTATGACCGCGGTGTCCACCTACCTCGTCGGCCGGGTCGGCGCGGAGATGCTGGCACGGCTGCGGGAAGGCGCTGTCCGCGCGGTGCTCGGGATGCCGAGCGCGCGGATCGAGCAGGTCGGCCGCGGCGACGTGCTGTCGCGCGTCGGCGACGACGTCGCGGTGATCTCCAAGGGTTTCCGCACGGCCATCCCGACGATCTTCTCGGCGGTCGTGCTGGTCGTGATCGCGACGGCGGGCATGTTCGGGCTCGACTGGCGGCTCGGCCTCGCCGGCGCCTGCGCGCTGCCCGCCTACTGGTTCGCGCTGCGCTGGTACCTGCCGCGCTCGCAGCCGCTCTACCGCGCCCGCTCCGAGGCGCAGGCCGCCCGCGCCCAGGCGTTGATCAGCGGCCTCGACGGCATCGCCACGGTCCGCGCCTACCGCCTGGAGAGCACCTTCCGCGACCGGGTGACCGCCGAGTCGTGGCGGGTGCGCGACATCGGCATCGACGTCTTCCGGTTCTTCGGCCGGTTCATCGGCCGGGAGAACCGCGCCGAGTTCATCGGGCTCGGCCTGATCATCGTCGTCGGCTACCTGCTGGTGACCAACGGGCAGTCGTCGCTCGGCCAGGTCTCCGTCGCAGCGTTGCTGTTCCACAAGCTGTTCGTACCACTCGGGCTGATCATGGCGTTCTTCGACGAGGCGCAGAAGTCCGGCGCCGGGCTGACCCGGCTCGTCGGCGTCACCACCGAGTCCGGCGGCGACGAGCTCGTGCGCAGCGCGGTCGCGGTCGCGGCGGACGCCCGGCCGCTGCCGGTGTCGGTGCGCGGGCTTTCCTTCCGCTACCCCGATTCCGAGCACGACGTGCTCCAGGACGTCGACCTGGAGATCCCCGCCGGCACGTCGCTCGCGCTGGTCGGCGCGACCGGTGCGGGCAAGACGACGCTGGCCGCGCTGGTGGCCGGCACCGGCACCCCGCGGACCGGGTCCGTCCACATCGGACCGACGAACCTCGCCGACGTCGACGAGGCCGGCGCCCGCGCGCTGGTCAGCATCCTGACCCAGGAGGCCCACGTCTTCGCCGGTCCGCTGGCGGACGACCTGCGCCTGGCGGCACCGGACGCGACCGACGAGGAGCTGATGGACGCGCTGCGGACCGTCGGTGCCGGCACGTGGGTCGAGGCGCTGCCCTCCGGGCTCCGGACCGACGTCGGCGAAGGCGGCGAACGCCTCGACGTCACGAAGGTCGCCCAGATCGCGCTGGCCCGGCTCGTGCTCGGCCGCTCCCCCGTCGTCGTGCTCGACGAGTCGACGGCCGAGGCGGGCAGCCAGGGCGCTGCCGCATTGGAACGCGCCGCCCTCGCGGCGTGCCGCGGCCGCACGACGCTCCTGGTCGCGCACCGGCTCACCCAGGCGGTCGCGGCGGACCGGATCGCCGTGCTCGACGCGGGTCGCGTGCTCGAACAGGGCACGCACGACGAGCTCGTCGCGCGTGACGGGCGTTACGCGGCACTTTGGGCTGCTTGGCGATTCGGATCCACAAGTGGTTAGGTTAGGCTCACCTTTATGGAACAGGTGCTGCTTTCGACCGCCCGGATCGCTTCCGTCCGGCGCCGTGCCGGTGAGTACCCGCAGCGGACCATCGCGGTCGCGAGCGCTGTCGCACTGACCCGCTGGGCGGATCCCTCGCTGCAGGTCGACGGACTGGACCTCGGCCCCGGCACCCCGTTCGGCGACCTGCTCCTCTGGGCCGACAAGGGCCAGCACTGGGACGTCGCGGAAACCCCCGGCGGCTGGACGATCCCGCTGCCGCGCGGCACCGACCCCGTTGCGGCGCAACGGGTGCTCGACGACCTGGCCGAGTTTCCCCACCGCACCGTCGGCACCCTGACCGCGCAGACGCCCGGCGAACGCCTCGCGGACCTGGCGCGGTGGAACGACACCGAGCACCCGCGCGAGCGGCCGAGCATCGTCGAGCTGTTCCGCGAGCAGGCCCGGCAGCGCCCGGACGCGGTGGCGGTCAACGACGGCGACCGCGCGTTCACCTACGGCGAGGTGCTGGCGCGCTCGAACCAGCTGGCCCGCCACCTGCTCGGCCGCGGGCTCACCACCGAGCAGGTCGTCGGCGTCTCGCTCGACCGCTCGGCGGAGATGGTCGTCGGCCTGCTCGCCGTGCTGCAGGCCGGGGGCGCGTTCGTGCCGCTCGACCCGCAGTGGCCGGCGTCGCGCCGCGAGTCCGTGATCACCGACGCCCAGGTCGTGCTCCTGCTGGGCGCGGGTCTGGAGGGCGAGCCGGAGGCCGTCGGCGTGGACCTCTCCGACTGGGCATTCGAGGGCTTGCCGGCGGAGCCCGCCGACGTCGCGATCGCGGGCGCGCAGCTCGCGTACGTGATGTTCACGTCCGGCTCGACCGGCCGCCCCAAGGGCGCGATGATCCGCCACGAGGCGATCAGCGAACGCCTGCTGTGGCAGGTGGACCAGATCCTCCACTTCGGACACTCGGACGCGTCGCTGTTCAAGGCGCCGCTGTCGTTCGACATCTCCGTCAACGAGATCTTCCTGCCGCTGGTGTGCGGCGGGCGGACCGTCGTCGTGCGGTCCGGCGGCGAGCGCGACCCGCACCACCTGCTGGCGACGATCGACCGCCACCGCGTGACGTTCGTGTACCTGGTGTCGTCGATGCTGGACGTGCTGCTGACCATCGCGGGCGAGGGCGAGCTGGCCAGTCTGCGGCACGTGTGGTGCGGCGGCGAGGTGCTCACGCCGGAGCTGTACGACCGGTTCCGCACGCGGCTCGACATCCCGATGTACCACGGCTACGGCCCGGCCGAGGCCACGATCGGCGTCTCGCACGTCGTCTACCGCGGCGAGGCCGAGCGGCTGTCGACGTCGATCGGCAGGGCCAACCCGAACACCTGCCTGTACGTGCTCGACGACCAGCTGCGGCCGTGCCCGGCCGGTGTCGGCGGCGAGCTCTACATCGGCGGGTTCCTGCTGGGCCGCGGGTACGTGAACGCGCCGGGGCTGACGGCGTCGCGGTTCGTGGCGAACCCGTTCGCCGGCGACGGATCGCGGCTCTACCGCACCGGCGACCTGGCGCGGTTCGCACCGGACGGGTCGCTCGACTTCCTCGGCCGCGCCGACAACCAGGTCAAGATCCGCGGCATGCGGCTGGAGCTGGAGGACGTCGAGGTCGCGCTCGCCGAGCACCCGCGGGTGCGCCACACCTGCGTGGTGGTCAGGAAGAACTCCGCGGGCGGCAACTACCTCGTCGGCTACGTCGTGCCGTCCGACGACGAGCTGACGCCGGACGCCGTGAAGCGGTGGGCGACCGAGAACCTCGTCGAGTACATGGTTCCCGCGCACATCGTGGTGATGAGCGAGTTCCCGTTGACGCCCAACGGGAAGCTCGACCGCCGCGCCCTGCCGGAGCCGGTGGCCGACACCGGGCCGGTGTCGGCCGCGGAGAACGACGACGAGGCCGCGGTCTGCGCCGCGGTCGCGTCCGTGCTGGGACGGGAGCAGGTCGGCGCCGACCAGGACTTCTTCGAGCTGGGCGGCGACAGCATCCTCGCGATCTCGCTGCTGTCGGCGTTGCGCGCGGAGGGCGTGTTCGTCACGGCCACGCAGATCTTCGTCCACCGCACGCCGCGCGCGCTGGCCGCCGTCGCGACCCGGGACGGCGCAACGGCGGTGGACCACGACGACGTGCCGACCGGCCCGGTGGCGGGCCTGCCGATCGTGCAGTGGCTCGGCGAGACCACGGACGCGGTCGACGGGTTCGTGCAGTCGGTCGTGCTCAACACCCCCGCCGCGCTGACCGCCGACGCCCTGACCCGGATCCTGGACGCCGTCGTCGAGCGGCACGACATGCTGCGCGCCAAGCTGGTTCGCGGCGAGCGCTGGTCGTTCGACATCCCCGCCGACGGCCGGGCGTGGTGGGAGGAGAACAACGCGCCGGTCGACGAGTGCGTCGCCTCCGCGACCGCCGGGCTGGACCCCGAGGCGGGCGTGATGCTGCGTGCCGTGTGGCGGTCCGAGGCCCGGCAGCTCGTCGTCGTGATCCACCACGTCGTGGTCGACGGCGTGTCGTGGCGCATCCTGTTCGACGACCTCGCCCAGGCGTGGCACCAGATCTCGTCCGGTGAGCCCGTCGAGCTGCGGCCGGTCGGCACGTCGTTCCGACGCTGGACCCAGCTGCTGGAGCAGGCCGACTTCGCGGCGGACCTGTCGTACTACCGGCGCCCGTTGCCGGGTGAGGACCAGCTGCTCGGCCGGCGTGCGTTGGGTGAGTCCGACGTCGTCGCGGGCGAACAGGTCCGGACGGTGGCGGTCGGCGCGGCGGCCACCGCGGCGTTGCTGGGCGACGTGCCCAAGTTGTTCCACGCCAAGGTCAACGACGTCCTGCTGACCGGTCTCGCGGTCGCGCTGGCGAAGTGGCGGCGGGACAACGGGCAGGACCAGACGTTCGCGCACGTCGAGCTGGAGGGCCACGGCCGTGAGGGCCGGTTCGTGCCGCTCGACCCCGACCTGTCCCGCACGGTCGGGTGGTTCACGACGCTGTTCCCGGTGACCGTCGACCCCGGTGACGTCGACGACCTGCCGTCGGCGTTGAAGCGGGTGAAGGAAGACCTCGCGCGCGTGCCGAGCAACGGCGTGTCGTACGGCGCGCTGAAGTACCTGGGGCGCCACGAGCTCACCGCGCCGCGGCCGCAGGTGCTGTTCAACTACCTCGGCCGGTTCGGTGGTGGCGCCTCGGGCGACTGGCAGCTCGCGGAGAACGCGGGCCAGCTCGGCGAGAAGCGCGACCCGGCCATGCGGCTGCCGCGGGCGCTCGAGTTCAACGCCTCCGCCGAACCCGGCGCGGACGGCGAGCTGGAGCTCGTCACGGTCCTCTCGTGGCCGTCGGGGGTGTTCACCGACGACGACGTCGCGACCATCGGCGCGTACTTCGCCGAGGCGCTGGAAGCCTTGGCGGCGTCGACCCGGGGAGGTCACTCGCCCAGCGACTTCGACCTGCTGCCGCTCACCCAGGCCGACGTCGACGCGCTGGACTCGCCCGCGCTGCGGGACGTCCTGCCGCTGACGCCGTTGCAGGAGGGCCTGTACTTCCACTCGGTGTTCGACGACGAGTCGGCGCACCGCTACGTCGAGCAGCAGCTGCTGACGCTGACCGGCGCCGTCGACGCGCGCCGGCTCGAAGCCGCGGCGGCGCGCGTGCTGGAGCTGTTCCCGAACCTCGCGGCGCGGTTCGCGTCGCTGGCCGACGGACGGGTCGTGTCCGTGCTGGAGTCGGGGGTGCGGCCGGAGTTCTCCACCGTGGACGGTCAGGGCATGACCGGCGAGGAGATCGCCGGCCTCGCCGAGCGGGACCGCGTCGCCGGGTTCGACCTCGCCCGCGGGCCGCTGATGCGCTTCTCGCTGATCCGCACGGCACCGCAGCGGTACGTGCTGGTGCAGACCGTGCACCACATCATCGCGGACGGCTGGTCGGTGCCGCCGATGCTGCGCGCGTTGCTGGCGGAGTACGACAAGCCCGGTTCGGTGCACGTGCGCGGGTCGTACGCCGACTACGTGCGCTGGCTCGTGCGGGCCGACGCCGCGGAGAGCGACCGCGTCTGGGCGGACGAACTGGCCGGGCTGCCCGGTCCGTCGTTCGTGGCGCCGGGACACACGCCGTCGGAGCTGTTCGCCGACGCGGTGGCCGACGCGGCGCCCGACCTCGATGACCGGACGCGCGCGGCCGGTGTGCCGCTGAGCGTCGCCGTGCACAGCGCGTGGGGTGTGACGCTGGGCGCGCTGCTGGGCCGCCACGACGTCGTGTTCGGGTCGACGGTATCCGGCCGGGACGCGGACGTGCCGGGCATCGCCGAGATGGCCGGCCTGTTCATCAACACGATCCCCGTGCGCGTGAAGTGGTCCACGTCGTCGCGCGAGCTGCTGGACTCGGTGCGCGCGCACCAGACGGCGGTGTTGCCGCACCAGCACGTCTCGCTGACCCGCATCGGCCGGCAGACGCCGCACGGCTCGGCGTTCGACACGCTCGTCGTCTTCGACGTCGCGACGGACGTGACGTCGTTGCAGGGCCCGTTCACGATCGCCGAGGTCGTCAACGAGGGCGCGCCGCACTACCCGTTGACGCTGGTGGTCGAGCGCGGCGGTGACGGCGCGCTGCGGTTCAACCTCATCCACGACACCGCGGTGGTGCGCGAGGCGGGTGCCCGGGCGATCCTGAAGGCGTTCTGCGACACGCTGGACGCGCTGCTGCGCCTCGACGGCGTTCCCGTGCCGGAGCTGCCGGCCGGGCGTGCCGCGGCCGAGATCGCGCCGGTGACGCTGGCCGGGTTGTTCGACGCGGCCGCCGAGCGCGACCCGTCGGCGCGGGCCGTGACGGCGTGCCACCTCGACGGCAGCTCCGAGAGCCTGACGTACGGGATGCTCGCCGACGCCAAGACCCGCCTGGCGCGCACTCTCGTGAACGCCGGTGCCGGGCCGCACAAGCGGGTCGCGGTGGCGATCCCCCGGTCGCTGCAGCAGGTCGTCGCCCTCGTCGCGATCGTGTCGGCCGGTGGCGCCTACGTGCCGCTCGACCTCGCGTACCCGGACGAGCGGCTGGAGTACGTCCTCGCCGACTCGGCCCCGGAGGTCGTGCTCGTCGAGGCGGAGCACCGCGACCGCTTCGAGCGCCTGCTCGCCGCCGCCGGTGTCGCGGCACGGGTCGTGGTCTGCGGCGAGGACGTGGTTGGCGACGGCGTCCTGCCGGAGTTCGACTGGCGCGCCCCGGCCTACGTGATCTACACGTCCGGTTCGACGGGCAGGCCCAAGGGCGTCGTCGTGCCGCACTGCGCCGTGGTCGCGTTGCTCGCGAACACCCGGCAGGACATGGACTTCGGGCCGGACGACGTGTGGACGCAGTTCCACTCGTACTCGTTCGACTTCGCCGTGTGGGAGCTGTGGGGCGCCCTGGCCCACGGCGGCGAGCTGATCGTCCCCGACCACGGCCTGACCCGGTCGCCGGTCGACTTCCACCGGCTGGTCCGCGCGCGCGGCGTGACGGTGCTGAACCAGACCCCGTCGGCGTTCTACCAGTTCATCGAGGCGGACCGGCGGGCGGAACCGCTGCCGGCGCTGCGCCGCGTGATCTTCGGCGGCGAGGCGCTGGAGCTGTCGCGGCTGCGCGGCTGGGTGGAGCGCCACGGCACCGGCCGGCCCGAGCTCGTGAACATGTACGGCATCACCGAGACCACGGTGCACGTGACGCACCGGGTGCTGGACGACGCCGACTTCGCCTCCGGCCGCGAGGTCAGCCCGATCGGCGGCCCGATCCCCGGCCTGCGCACGTACCTGCTCGACGCGGCGCTGCGCCCGGTCGGCGTGGGTGAGGTGGGCGCGATCTACGTGTCCGGGCCGCAGCTGGCCTCCGGCTACCACGACCGGCCCGCGCTGACCGCGCACCGGTTCGTGGCGGACCCGTTCGCGGGCGGCGGAGCGCGCATGTACAACTCGGGCGACCTGGCGCGGCGCACCCCGGACGGCTCGCTGGAGTTCGTCGGCCGCGCCGACGACCAGGTGCAGCTGAAGGGCTTCCGGATCGAGCTGGGCGAGGTGGAGTCGGCGATCCGCGCGGTCGCCGGCGTGGTCGACGTGGCCGTGACGGTCGCGGACTCCCGCGACCACCTCGTCGCGCACGTGGTGGGGACGCCCGCCCGGGACGTCCAGGCGGCCCTGGGGGCGGCGCTGCCGGCGCACATGGTGCCGCAGCGGGTGCTCACCCTGGACGCGTTGCCGTTGACGGTGAACGGCAAGCTGGACCGCAAGGCGCTGGAGGACCGCGCGCGGTCCGAGGAGCCGGCGGCCGTTCCCGCGGCACCGGCGCTGGACTCGCTGGTCGCGCTCTTCTCGGAGGTGCTGCCGGGCTCCGCGGTGGACGCGGACACGGACTTCTTCGCGGCGGGCGGGGACAGCATCATCGCGATCTCGGTGGTGAACCGGGCCCGCGGCCTGGGGCTGCGGATCGCGCCGCGCGACCTGTTCCTGGACAAGACACCCCGTGCGCTGGCCGCGCGGTTCGCGGTGGCCCCGGTCGCGGCGCCGGTCGTGGCCGAGGCCGCCGACGGCCCGGTGGTGCCGACGCCGATCGTGCTGCGGCAGCGGGAACTGGGCGGCGACCTGCGGCGCTTCGCCCAGGCGCGGCAGGTGGAGTGCGCGAGCCGGGAGGCGGCGGAGCGCGCCGCCAGGGCCGTGCTGGAGACGCACGCGGCGCTGCGGACGCGGCTGACGGTCGAGCACGGCGTGTGGTCGTTCGGAATCGATCCGGACTGGCGGGCCCCCTGGGGAGATCGGGTCCCCACTCCCATCGTCTCAAGCGGGTCTGACAATTCCGGCGACCCGCGGGCCGCCGCCGACGCCGCCGCCGACGAGGCCGCGGACCGCCTCGACCCCGAGGCCGGCGTCCTGGCGGCGTTCACCTGGCTCGAGCACAGCAAGACGCTCGTCGTGGTCGTCCACCACCTCGCGGTCGACGCCGTCTCCTGGGTGATCCTGCTCGACGACATCGCGGCGGCCGCCCGCGGCGAGGACCTCGCGCCGGCGACCACCCCGTTCGGCACCTACGCGAGTGCCCTCGCCCTCGCCGCGCAGTCCGCCCCGGACCTGGCCCGCTGGGTCGGCAGCCTCGACGCCCCGCCGCTCACCCCGCGCACCGGGAACCGGCGCGAGGTGACCGTCACGCTGTCCGCCGAGATCACCACCGGCGTGGTCCACACCGCGCCCACGGCGCTGGGCCTCGGTCTCACCGAACTGCTCTGCGGTGCCCTGCGCACCGCCCTCACCGAGATCCAGGGCACCCCGACGGACCTCGTCGTCGAACTGGAGCGCCACGGCCGGGTCCCGGTCCACGAGCACCACGACTACACGCGCACGGTCGGCTGGTTCACCTCGATCGCGCCGGTGCGGCTCAGCCCGCACACCGACCCGGTCGCGGCGGCCCGCGAACTGACCGAGCGCCAGCCGGACGAGCAGGCCCACGTCCGGTTCGGGCAGCTGCGGTACCTCAACCCGCAGACCGCGCCCGTGCTCGCCGCCCTGCCGCGGCCGCAGGTGCTGTTCAACTACCTGGGCCGCGGCAGCGAGGACAGGGCGCTGCACGTCGACGCCGGCCACCAGCCCAGCCCGTACGCGGTCGAGGTCAACTGCTGGGCCGACACCGCGACCGGGAGCATCAAGGCCACGTTCGCGCTGACCGAGGACGTGTCCGACGAGATCGCGGCGCGGTGGCTGCTGGCGCTCGAACGGATCGCGGACGCCTCCGCCACCGCGCGCCGCACCGCGCCCCTCTCACCGTTGCAGCGCGGCCTGTACTTCCAGGCCGCGCTCGGCTCCGGCGGGCAGTACGTGGCGCAGAGCTGCTTCGCGTTCGGCCGGCGCCTCGACGTCGACGCGCTGCGCCGGGCCGTCGAGCACGTCATCGCCCGGCACCCGGTCGTCGGCGCCGGGTTCGAGGACGAGGACGGCACGCCGGTCCAGGTGCTCACGCCCGGCGGGCAGGCCCGGGTCCGCGCGGTCGACGTGCCGGACCAGGACGCCGTCGAGGCCATCCGGACCGAGGACCGCGCCACCGGGTTCGACCTGCAGGACCCGCCGCTGGTGCGGCTCACCGTCCTGCGACTGCCGGACGGCCGGGACACGCTGCTGTTCAGCTACCACCTGCTGCTGTGGGACGGCTGGTCGCGCGAGATCGTGCTGCGCGAGCTGTTCGGGGCCTACCGGGCGTTCCTCGCGGGCGACCCGGTCGACTCCTCCCCCGCCTCCCCGAGCTTCGAGGGGTACTGCCGGGCGCTCGCGCGGAAGGACGTCCAGGCGGCGGAACGGTTCTGGGCCGGCTACCTCGCGGAGCTGCCGGGGCCGACGCTGCTCGGCAACGGGTCCACTTCGGACACGCTGCCGGTCAAGATCGTGCGCACCCTCGGCGAGGAGGAGTCCGCGCGCGTCAAGGACGCGGCCGCGCGCAACGGCGTGACGCTCAACTCGGTCGTCACCGGCGCGCTGGGGTTGCTGCTGGGCAGCGAGACCGGCCGGGGCGACGCGGTCTTCGGCGTCACGGTCTCCGGGCGCGAGGAGGAAGGCACCGAGGACGTCGTCGGCGTGCTGCTCAACACCGTGCCGATGCGGGTGTCCGCGCGGCCCGGTGACACCGCGGCCGAGTTCCTCGCCGGCGTGCAGGCCTCGCGGGTCGCGGCGATGGAGCACGAACACCTCGGCCTCGGTGAGATCCAGCGCGCGAGCGGGCACGACCAGTTGTTCGACAGCCTGTTCGTGCTGCAGAACTTCCTGGGCGACGACACGTTCGCCGAGTTCGACGCGCAGAACGGGATCGTCGCGCACGAGTCGGAGGACTCGACGCACTACCCGTTCACCTGGGTCGTGACGCCGGGCAGGCAGCTCACCGTCAAGCTCGAGTACCGGCCGGAGGTCACCGATCCCGCGCTGGCACAACGACTCTTCGACGAGTACGTGCGGATCCTCGGCGACCTCGCGAGGACCGGCGGACCGATCGGCGCCATCCGCGGCACCGGACCCGAGCCGGAACCGAATCCCGCCACCGACTTCGGCACCGAGACGGTCGTGGACCTGTTCGACGTCGCAGCGGATCGCAACCCGGACCGGGTCGCCCTCGTCGCGCACGGCAAGACGATGACGTTCGCGGAGCTGCGCGACCGCAGCCGTGACCTCGCGGGTGTCCTGGCGGACAGGGGAATCGGCGTCGAGACGTCGGTCGCCATCGCCGTGCCGCGCTCGCTCGACTGGGTCGTCGCGCTGTTCGGCGTCCTGCGCTGCGGCGCGGCGTACGTGCCGCTGGAGCTCGACCACCCGGACGAGCGGATCGCCGCGATCATCGACGACGCCCGGCCGGCGCTGACCGTCACGACCGGTGCGGTGGCGCCGCGGATCCAGGGCCCGGTGTTCGAGCTCGACGCGCCGTGGCCGGACGCCGAACCGGTGGTCACGTTCGCGCAGGACGACCCGGACCGGCTCCGGCACGCGGCCTACACGATCTACACCTCCGGTTCGACCGGCAAGCCCAAGGGCGTCGTCACCGAGTACGCGGGCCTGACCAACATGCTCGTCAACCACCAGCGGCGGATCTTCGCACCGGTGCTGGCCGAGCACGGGCACCGGACGTTCCGGATCGCGCACACCGTGTCGTTCGCGTTCGACATGTCGTGGGAGGAGCTGCTCTGGCTCGCCGACGGCCACGAGGTGCACATCTGCGACGAGGAGCTGCGCCGCGACGCCACCGGGCTCGTCGAGTACTGCCGGGAGCACGAGATCGACGTCATCAACGTGACGCCGACCTACGCGCAGCAGCTGGTGGCCGAGGGGCTGCTCGGCGGCGGGCACAAGCCCCCGCTGGTGCTGCTCGGCGGTGAGGCGGTGACGCCCGCGTTGTGGCAGCTGCTCGCCGACACCCCCGGTGTCGTCGGCTACAACCTCTACGGGCCCACGGAGTACACGATCAACACGCTCGGCGTCGGCACGTTCGACTGCGTCGACCCGGTGGTGGGCGTGCCGATCGACAACACCGACGTGTACGTGCTCGACCCGTGGCTGCGGCACGTTCCGGACGGCGTCGCCGGCGAGCTGTACGTCTCGGGCGTGGGCATCGCGCGCGGCTACCTCGGGCAGCCGGGGCAGTCCGCGGAACGGTTCGTGGCCTGCCCGTGGGTGCCGGGCGAACGCATGTACCGCACGGGCGACCTGGTGATCCGGCGCCCCGACGGCAACCTGCTCTACCTGGGCCGCACCGACAAGCAGGTCAAGATCCGCGGCCACCGGGTGGAGCTCGGCGAGGTCGAGGCGCGGTTCGCCGCCCACGAGGGCGTCCGGTTCGCCGCCGCGGTCGCTCAGGCCGACCCGCAGGTCGACGGCGCGTACCGGCTCGCGGCCTACCTCGTGCTCGCGGACGGGGCCGACCTCCCGGTGATCGCCGCCGAGGTCGGGGCGGGCCTGCCGGACTACCTGCGGCCCACGCACTTCGCCGCGGTGGACGCGATCCCGCTGACGGTCAACGGCAAGGCCGACACCGCCGCCTTGCCCGAGGCCCGTCCACTCGGCACGCTGGTCGCGCAGGAGGTCGGGGATCTGACCGAGACGGAGGTCGTCGTCCGGGAGCTGTTCGCCGAGGCGCTCGACCTCGACGACGACGAGGTGGGCATGACGAGCGGCTTCACGGACCTGGGCGGGCACTCGATGCTCGCGGTCCGGCTGATCGGCCTGCTGCGCCGCGAGTTCGGTCCCGTCGTGACGATCCGCGACCTGCTGTCCCTCTCCACCCCCGAAGCGATTGCGCGCCACGTTGACGAACACTGAAGTCCGCACCGGCCGGGAGATCCTGCGGATCGCCCTGCGCCGCAACCGCGGAGCCATGACCTCCGGGACCCTGCTGATGGGGTCCTACCAGGCGGCCGAGACCGCCGTGCCGATCCTGCTCGGCGTGATCGTCGAGTACGCGCTGCGCGGCGGTGAGGTCGGCTCGCTGGGCCTCGCGCTGCTGGCGCTCGGGCTCGTCATGGCGACCGTGTCGTACTCGTGGCGCTTCGGCATGCGGATCCTGCAGAAGGCCAACACCACCGAGGCGCACCGGTGGCGGGTCGCGGTCGCGGACCGCGGGCTGCAGCCGGTGGCGCGCGAGGCCGGCCTGAAGTCCGGCGAGGTGCTCACCGTCGCCACCGAGGACGCCGACCAGACCGCGGACATCATCGAGGTGGTGCCGCTGCTGATCAGCTCGCTGGTGTCGGTGGTGATCACGGGCGTGGTGCTCGCGGTGATCAGCGTGCCGCTGGGGGTGCTGGTGTTCGCGGGCACGGCGGCGATCCTCGGAGTGCTGAGCGTGCTGTCCCGCCGCATCGGCAGGAACACGCAGGTGCAGCAGGAGAAGGTCGCGCGGGCCGGGGCCAAGGTGTCGGACCTGATCGCGGGACTGCGGCCGCTGCACGGGTTCGGCGGCAGCTACGCGGCGTTCCAGGCCTACCGCCGGGTGAGCACCGAGGCGAAGGAGCAGTCGATCGTCGTCGCACGGGCCAACGGCGTCTACGCGGGCCTGGCGCTGGCGCTGAACTCGGTGCTGGCCGCGGCGGTGACGCTGTGGGCGGGCTACCTGACGTTCCAGGGCACGATCACGATCGGGCAGCTGGTCATGGTGGTCGGCCTGGCGCAGTTCCTGATCGAGCCGCTGAAGCTGTTCTCCGAGATGCCGAAGTACGTGATGATCGCGCGGGCGTCGGCGGACCGCATGGCGCTGGTCCTGGCCGCGCCCGCCCGCATGACGCCGGGCACCGGGGTGCCGGGGCCGGAGAGCGGCCTGGAGGTCGCCGGTGTCTCCAGCGGACCGCTGCGGGACCTGACGTTCTCGGTCGCGCCGGGCGAGTTCGTGGCGATCGCGGCCTACCAGCCGCAGGCCGCCGCCGAGCTGGTGTCGGTGCTGTCGGTCGAGACGCCGCCCGCCTCGTACGCGGGTGCGGTCCGGGTGGGCGGGCAGGAGATCGCCGCGCTGACCATCGAGAGCGTGCGGGCCTGCCTGCTGGTCAACCCGTCGCACCACGAGGTGTTCGCCGGAACGCTGCGGGAGAACGTCGACCCGTCCGGCACCAGCACGCTGGTGGACGAGGCCGTGTCGGCCGCGATGCTCACCGACGTGGTGGCGCTGCACTCCGACGGTCTCGACCACGCGGTGCGCGACCGAGGCGCGAACCTGTCCGGCGGCCAGCGCCAGCGGCTCTCGCTCGCCCGCGCGCTGGCGGCCGGCCCGGAGATCCTGGTGCTGCACGACCCCACCACGGCCGTCGACGCGGTCACCGAGCAGCTGATCGCCCGCAACGTCGCGGACCTGCGCCGCGGCCGCACGACCGTCGTGATCACCAGCAGCCCGGCGCTGCTCGACGTGGCCGACCGCGTCGTCGTGCTCGACGACGGCGCGGTCGCCGGCGAGGGAACGCACCGCGAGCTGCTCGGCCGCGACTCCTCCTACCAGCTGGCGGTGGCCCGATGACGAGGTTCGAGTGGCGCGGCGGCCCGGCCACGCTCAGGTTCGAGAGCGCGCTGGACCCGGTCGAGCTGACCCACGAGCACGGCGACCTCTGGTCCGCCGAGGTGCAGATGCCGCCCCGGCTGCGCGTGACGTACCACTTCGTGGACGCCGGCGGCGACGAGCACGCCGACCCGGCGAACCCCGCGGGCGCGGGCCCGAACCGATCGCTCTTCAGCACCCCGGACCTCGGCCCGCAGCCGCACTGGCCGCTCGTGGGCCCGGACGACGTGGCCGACGTGCCGTCGCTGCGCATCCGGTGGACCGGGGCGTTGGGGCGCAAGACGGTGCGGGTGCACCAGGGCGGTGAGCCGGTCGTGCTGCTGCTCGACGGCGACGACTGGATGTACGCGCATCCTTTCGCGGCCGCGTTCGAGTCGGCGGTGAAGGCGGGCGAGATGCCGTCCGCCACGCTCGTCTTCCTGCCCACCCCCCGTGATCGCGACGCCGAGTACGCCTCTTCCGCGCTGTGGCGGGCGATCCGGGACGAGCTGCTGCCGCTGCTGGCCGGCAACGGCGTGGCGGCCGACCCCGCGCGGCTCGTCGTGGCCGGGCAGAGCCTGGCCGGGTTCAGCGCCTTCCAGGCCGCACTGGACTTCCCGTCGCTGGTGACGCGGGTGGCGTGCCAGTCGGGGTCGTTCTGGCACACCCGCGCCCTGCCGGACAGCGGGCTCTCGCTCGACGGGCCGGCCGGCGGTGACACCGCGGAGCGGTTGCGGCGGGTCCCGGACCTGTCGGGGCTGCGGGTGGCGTTCGACGTCGGCGAGCACGAGCCGCGGATGCACCGGCACTGCGCGGCGGTGGAGGAGCTGGCCGCCCGGGCGGGCGCCGTGGTGCGGGTGCACCGCTCCCCCGCCGGGCACGACCGCGCGGGGTGGCGGCACGCGCTGCTGCGGGACGTCGGCTGGCTGCTGTCCGATCTCTGACACGCTGCCCGTGTGCGCCATCGTGGCCGGAGCGAGTCTCGGGCACGAGGACGACCGGGTGGTCGCGTTCACGGACACCGGTGCCATGACGGATCGGCCACCGCGTCGGCCGGGCGCCGCGCCGGTCCGGTCTGCGGTGCGAGAGCGTCACTTTCGACGGTGACGGCTTCCGCGTCTCCGCGGACCGGGCCGCCCGCGCCCGCCACCTCCCCGGCTCCGGAGCCGGAGCGGTCCGCCGCGGATGATCAGCGACCGGGAAGCGGATCCGGCAGGCTGTGGGACATGGCAGAGCCACCCGTGATCTCCGTGATGCTGATCGTCCCCGACGCCTACGCGGCGGTCGCCTGGTACAAGTCGGCGCTGGGCGCCACGGAGCTGTGGAACCTCGGCGGCGTCGCCGGGCTCGACGTCGGCGGCGCGCCGTTCTTCGTGCACGAGGTCAACCCCGAGAACCCCGCCGAGGCCGCGCCCGGCGAGGTCACCAGCGTGCGGGTCGAGCTGTTCACCGACGACCCCGTCGACCTCGTCGCGCGTGCCGTGGCCGCGGGGGCCACGCCCGGTTCCACGGTGGTGAGCCACCAGATGCCGTGGGGCACGCACCGGCAGGGCAGCTTCACCGACCCGTTCGGGCACAGGTGGTCCGTCGGCGACCGGTCACCCCTCGAGGGTGTGTAGCGGCCACACCTCCACGACCCCGTGCGCGACGGCGCACGGGGTCTTCGCCACCAGGTCGACCGCCTCCTGCAGCGACGCCGCCTCGATCACCGCGAAGCCCGCCACCGGCAGCGCCGAGGTGAGGAACGGGCCTTGCTCCACGGTCGTGCCGGCGTCGTCGTGGTTGCGCACCTGCACGGGCGCCCCGGCGACCCCCGCCTCCACCCCCGCCGCGCGCAGCCGGTCGTCGTGCGCGTGCGCCGCGTCGCGGACCGCCGGGGCGGTGCGGTCGTAGCCCTCGCGGTCGCCGTAGCCGATCGTCACGAACTTCATCACTGACCTCCTCGGTGGAACTCTGCTGCACCACCGACCTCCGGGCAGCGCGGAACTCATCGGTGCGTTCATCGACTGTTCACCTCGCGGTTGCGGCCGCACACCGGGAAACGGCGTCGAAGTGACGAAGGATCTGTTCCCCGACAGGGTGTCAGCAGAGGTGGACAGTGAAGAGAACGCTCGGCATCGGCCTCGCCGTCGTGCTGCTGGTGGGCGTGGTGACCGCCGTCGTCCTGGGCCAGGGCGGCGACGAGCCGGCGCGGCTGCAGACCGTGCGCGGGGTCATCGGATCGGAGAAGCTCGCCTTCTTCGCCGACCAGCGGGTCAGGGACGTGTTCGCGAAGCACGGCCTCCTGGTGCAGGTCGATCCCGCCGGGTCGCGGCAGATCGCGACGACCGTCGGCCTGGACGCCTACGACTTCGCGTTCCCGTCGTCCGCTCCCGCCGCCGAGAAGATCCAGCGGGACCGCAAGGCGGCGCGGACGTACGCGCCCTTCTCATCGCCGATGGTGGTGGCGACGTTCGACCCCGTCGCCGAACTGCTGGCGAAGGCCGGCGTGGTGAAGTCCGGGCCGGGCTACCCGACGTTCGACGTGCGGGCCTACCTGGACCTCGCGGCCAAGGGCACGCGGTGGGACCAGCTGCCCGGCAACACCTCCTACCCCGCGCGCAAGAACCTGCTGGTGACGACGACCGACCCGCGTGACTCCAACTCCGCGGCGATGTACCTCGCGATCACCTCGTTCGTCGCGAACGGCGGGGTCGTGTCGTCGCCGGACGCCGAGGCGAAGGTGCTGCCGTCGGTGTCGAGGCTGTTCCTCGACCAGGGGTACACGCAGAGCAGCACCGAGGGCCCGTTCGAGGACTACCTGTCCGCGGGGATGGGCAAGACGCCGCTGGTGCTCGCCTACGAGGCGCAGTACGTCGACCGGGTGGTGCGCGGCGACTCGAGCGTCCAGCCCGGCATGCGGCTCCTCTACCCGGCGCCGACCGTGCTGTCGAAGCACACGCTCGTGCCGTTGCGCGAGAGCGGGGACCGGGTCGGGCAGCTCCTCTCGACCGACGCCGAACTGGTGAGGCTCGCCGCCACGTTCGGCTTCCGCACCGCCGATCCCCGGCACTTCGCCGACGTCGTGAAGGAGAAGAACCTGACCGTGCCGCAGACCATCGTGGACGTCGTCGAACCGCCCGCGCACGAGACGCTGGAGCGGATGCTCGAAGCGATCGCGAAGCAGTACTGACGTGGCCGGCTTCGTGCTGACACCCCCGGAGCCGGTCGAGCCCGTGCCGGCCGGCCGGGCCGCCGGGCTGATCCCCGTCGACGACGAGGTGCGGGCCTCGCTTTCTCTGCGCGCCACCGAGTTCGTCGACGCGTTGGCCGCGGCCGACCCGCGGTCGCCGGACTTCGGCCGCGTCGTGGACGAGGCGCTCGTGCTCGGCGAGGCGGAGATGCGGGTGGCCGCCGGGATCGCGGGCCGGCTGCTCGACCGCGCGCTCGCCTCCGCCGCGGCACCGCCGGCCGTCTCCACGAGCCTCGCGGAGCTGCGGAGGTCGGTGCGCGAGCTGGACCCCGCCGACCTCACGAAGCTCACCGGCCGCAAGGTCTGGGGCTTCCTGCCCGGTGGCCACGCCGCACGCGGCCTGCTGGCCCGCCTGCGCGCCGCCGACGAGCCGGTGAACCGGATCGTGCTGAGGCTGCGGTCCGGTCAGGACGCCCTCAAACGCGACAACGCCGCCGTCAAGGGCGAACGGCAGCGCCTGTGGGAGCTGATGACCGCGCTGTCGCGGCACGTCGCGCTCGCCGCCGCGATGGACGAGGCCGTCGAACGCCAGGTGGCGGTCCTGGACCTGTCCGACCCCGCACGCGCGCAGGCGTTGCGCGCGGACGTGCTCTTCGTTCTGCGGCAACGTCACCAGGACCTGCTGACCCAGCTCGCGGTGTGCGCGCAGGGGTACCTGGCGCTGGACGTCGTGCGCCGCACCAACGACGAGCTGATCAAGGGCGTCGACCGCGCCGTCGGCACCACCGTGACGGCGTTGCGGATCGGTGTGGCGGTCGCGGCGGCGCTGGCCGGGCAGCGCGAGGTGGCCGACCAGGTCGACGCCGTGCGCGGGCTGACCGACTCGATCCTGCGCTCCAACGCGGCCGCGCTCTCCGCGCAGGGACAGGACGTCCAGCGCATCGCGGCCACCCCGGCCGTCGGCGCCGAGGCGGTGCGGACGTCGTTCGACCAGATCTACGCGGCCATCGACGCCATCGACACGTTCCAGGCCCGCGCCGCCGACTCGATGGCGAGCACCGTGTCCGCGCTCGACGCCGAGATCCGCCGGGCCCACGACCACCTCCGCCGTCAGCACTCCCGGGAGCAGTCATGATCCGCCACGTCATCGGGGTGGCCGCCGCCGCGGCACTGCTCGCGGGGTGTTCCGGCGAGCCCGGCCCGGACAGCCCGGTCGGCGAGGCCGCCCCCGGCACCCTCCGGGTCCTCGCCGGCAGCGAGCTGGCCGACCTCCAGCCCGTCCTCGACGAGGCCGCCCGGGCCACCGGGGTCACCGTGGAGTTCCGCTTCACCGGCACCATCGAGGGCGCCGACCAGGTCGCGAGCGGCGCCGCCGAACAGGGCTTCGACGCCGTCTGGTTCTCCTCCAACCGCTACCTGGAACTCGTGCCGGACGCCCAGAAACGGCTCGGCACCGCGACCAAGGTCATGTCCTCCCCCGTCGTGCTCGGCCTGCCCGCGCGCAAGGTGCGGGAGCTCGGCTGGGACGGCCGGCGCGCCGGCTGGGCCGAGATCGCGCAGGCGGCCGGGGCGGGGAAGTTCACCTACGGCATGACCGACCCGTCCGCCTCCAACTCCGGGTTCTCGGCGCTCGTCGGCGTCGCCGCGGCGCTGTCCGGCGACGGGGCGGCGCTCGACGCCGGCCGGATCGCCGCGGTCGCACCGCAGCTCACCCGGTTCTTCAGCGCGCAGAAGCTTTCCGCGGGCTCGTCCGGCTGGCTGGGCGAGGCCTACCGGCAGCCGGGTTCCGGAGTGGACGGTCTGATCAACTACGAGTCGGTGCTGTTGTCCCTCAACGCGTCGCTGCCCGAACCGCTGACGATCGTGCACCCGGCCGACGGCGTGGTGACCGCCGACTACCCGCTCACCCTGCTGACGTCGGCGAACACCGACGCGCGCGAGGCGCACCGCAAGCTCTCCGACCACCTGAGGAACGCGGACGTCCAGCGCAAGATCATGGACACCACACACCGCCGCCCCGCCGTCGCCGGGGTGCGGCTGGGTGACGAGTTCGCGGTGAAGGACCTCGTCGAACTGCCCTTCCCCGGCAGCCAGTCCGCTGTGGACGGTCTGATCACGGCGTACTTCGACCGGCTGCGCCGCCCGTCGCGCACGCTCTACGTGCTGGACACGTCCGGCTCGATGCGGGGCGACCGCATCGACGGCCTCAAGCAGGCGCTGTCCGGGCTGACCGGCGCGGACGCCTCGCTCGCCGGGAAGTTCAGCCGGTTCCACGGGCGGGAGCAGGTGACGCTGCTGCCGTTCAGCAGCACGGCCCGCGCTCCGCAGCTGTACGAGGTGCCGCAGGACGACCCGCAGCCCGTCCTCGACCAGATCCGCGGCACCGCCACCTCGCTCGACGCCTCCGGCGGCACGGCGATCTACAGCAGCCTGCGCGGCGGGTACGACGTGCTGCGCCGGCAGGTCGACGCCGATCCCGACCGCTTCACCTCGATCGTGCTGATGACCGACGGCGAGAACACCGGCAGCGAGGACGCCGGCGACTTCCAGCGGTTCCACGGCACCCTGCCACCGGACCTGAGGGGCGTCCCGATCTTCCCGGTGCTGTTCGGCGAGAGCGCCGCCGCCGAGATGGACCAGCTCGCGAAGATGAGCGGTGGCAAGGTGTTCGACGCCCGCGGCCGGTCGCTCTCCGCCGCCTTCAAGGAGATCCGTGGCTACCAGTGACCGGGTGCTGCGCCACCTGGGGTCGTGGAAGAACCTCGCGGGCTGCACCGGCGGGCTGATCGGCCTGGCGCTGCACTTCACGGGCCTGGCCGGGTCGTACTGGGTCGCGGTCGTCGCCGGCCTGTACGGCGTGGGCGCGCTCGCCGCCCCTCCCGAGCGGATCACGCTGGTGACCGCCCCCGAGGAGGAGGCGGGCGAGCTGCGCCGGGAGCTGGACGCGCTCGTGGCCCGCGTGCGGGCCCTGCGCGTGCCGGACGAGGCCGTGCCGAGGCTGGACGAGATCGCCGAGGTGCTGCGCGGCGTGCTGGACCGGCCGCGGGAGCTGCGGGCCGACCCGGACGCCCTGCACGCCGTCACCCGGCTCGTGGGCACCGACCTGCCGCTGTCCGTGCAGACCTACCTGAACCTGCCGTGGTGGTACGCCGCCACTCGCGGTTCCGGCGCGGAACTGGTGCGGCAGCTCGACCTCCTGCACGCCGACGCGGTGCGCGCCGCCGAGCGGTTCCACTCGGCGGACGCGCGGCGCCAGGCCGACCACACGCGCTACCTGGAGGACCGGTAGCTCACCCGATCGCCGCGGCGGCGGCCCGGCCCGCGGTGCGGCCGGAGAACAGGCAGCCGCCGAGGAACGTGCCCTCCAGCGCGTTGTAGCCCATCATCCCGCCGCCGCCGAAGCCGCTCGCCTCACCGGCCGCGTACAGGCCGGGCACGGGCGTCCTGCCGTCCACGAGGCACCGGCCGGACAGGTCGGTCTCCAGGCCGCCCAGCGTCTTGCGGGTCAGGACGTTCAGCCGCACGGCGATGAGCGGGCCGTTGGCCGGGTCGAGGAACCGGTGCGGCTTCGCGGTGCGCAGCAGCTTGTCGCCGCGGTAGGAGCGGTGCTGCTGCAGGAACGTCACCTGCGCGTCCTTCGAGAACGGGTTGGTGAGCTCGCGGTCGCGCGCCTCGAGCAGCGTGCGCACGGACGCCTCGTCGATCAACTCGGCGTCGCCTACCTCGTTCATGCCGGCGACGAGCTCGGTCAGCGTGTCCGCGACGACGAAGTCCGCGCCGTGCTTCTTGAACATCTCGATCGGCGAGTTCGGGTTGTTGCCGCGGGCCCTCGCGAGCAGCAGCTTGAGGTCCCGGCCGGTCAGGTCGGGGTTCTGCTCGGAGCCCGAGAGCGCGAACTCCTTCTCGATGACCTTCTGGGTGAGCACGAACCACGAGTAGTCGTAGCCGGTGCCGCGCAGGTGGCTCAGCGTCCCGAGGGTGTCGAAGCCGGGGAAGTACGGGGCGGGCAGGCGCTTGCCGGTCGCGTCCAGCCAGATGCTCGACGGGCCGGGCAGGATGCGGATGCCGTGGTTCTCCCAGATCGGGTTCCAGTTGCGCAGGCCCTCGACGTAGTGCCACATCCGGTCCGCGTTGATCACGCGGGCGCCGGCGGTCTTCGTGATGCCGATCATCCGCCCGTCCACGTGGGCCGGGACGCCGGCGACCATCGTCTTCGGCGGGGTGCCCAGGCGCTCGGGCCAGGCCTCGCGGACGAGGTCGTGGTTGCCGCCGATGCCGCCGGAGCTGACGACCACCGCCTGCGCGCGGAGCTCGAACTCCCCCGCCACGTCCCGGGAGGAGGCCTGGCCGCGTTCGATCGTGCTCGGGGCGAGCACCCGGCCGCGCACGCCGGTCACGGTCCCGCCGTCGACCAGGAGCTCGTCGACGCAGTGGCGGAACCGGAAGGTGATCCGCCCGGTGGCCGCGTGGGCGCGCACCCGCCGTTCGAAGATCTCGACGACACCGGGCCCGGTGCCCCAGGTGATGTGGAACCGCGGCACGGAGTTGCCGTGGCCGTTCGCGCGGCCGTCCCCGCGCTCGGCCCAGCCGACGACCGGGAACACCTTGAGCCCCATGCCCTTCAGCCAGCTGCGCTTCTCGCCGGCCGCGAAGTCGACGTACGCCTCGGCCCAGCGCCGCGGCCACTCGTCCTCGGGGCGGTCGAACTGCGCGCTGCCCAGCCAGTCCTGCCAGGCGAGCTCGCGGGAGTCCCTGATCCCCAGCCGGCGCTGCTCGGGGCTGTCGACGAACAGCAGCCCGCCGAGCGACCAGAACGCCTGTCCTCCGAGCGACTGCTCGGGCTCCTGGTCCAGCAGCAGCACCTTCTTGCCCGCATCGGCGATCTCCGCCGCGGCGGCGAGGCCGGCCAGACCGGCCCCGACCACGATCACATCGGTGTCCACGCGCACTCTCCACATCGTCCCTGTCCTGCGCCGCCACTCTCCTCGGCGCGCGCACGGCGAACCAGATGACTTGTCAGCATCCGACAGCTAGGTTTGTCATCCTCTGACAAGGAGCTGTCCCGTGCCCGACACCCGCGACCAGGTGCGCCGGCAGATCGCCGGCGACGCCGTGCTGACCGAGCACCTCATGGACGTGATCCTGGCGGAGATCCCCGGCTACCAGGTGCTCGACGCGGTGCAGCTCGAGGAGGTGCGGGCGCAGATCCGCTGGAACGTCGACCGGGTGCTCGAGCTGTGGGCGACCGGCACGGCGCTGACGGAGGCCGACGCCAACCGGTTCCGCGGGGTCGGCGCCGTGCGGGCGCGCGACGGCCGGCCGCTGTCGGTGATCCTGCGGTCCTACCGGGTCGCCGCCAGCGCGTTCATGGGCTACGTGGCCGACCGCTTCGGCGAGGTGCTGACCGCCGGCGACATGGCCGACCTCACCAGGGTCTGGCTGGCCGCCGACGACCGGCTCTCCGACGCGCTGCACGACGGCTACCAGGCCGCCGGGAACTCGATCAGCACCGACCGCGACCGCGCGATCGGGCGGCTGGTCAGCGACCTCGTGCTGGGCCGCCACGCGCACGAAGGCGCGTTCGGCGCCCGCCTGCGCGAGCTCGGCGTGCGGCTCCCCCCGCAGTTCACCGTCGTCGTGCTCCAGCCCGGTGCGCCCGCCGACGCCGTGCTGCCGGCCGTGGCCGAGCCGGCGATGCACGCGGTCATCGACGGAACGGGCGTCGTCGTCACCGGGCAGGCGGACCTGAAGGCGGTGCACCGCCGCGGCACGCGGTGCTGCGTGCTGGCGGACATCGGCGCGAACGAGGCCCCGCGCTGGTTCCGGCTGGCGAAGGCGTGCCTGGACCGCGCGCCCGCGGACCGGCTGGTCTTCGACCGCGGCGACGCCGAGGTGCTGGCGCTGCTGGCCGGGCGCGCCGACGCGGACCCGGACCGCGCGGCGTCGACCGTGCTGGCGGCGATCGCGGCCCAGGCGCACCTCCTCGAGACCCTGGACGCGCTGTTCGTCTCGGCCAGCGCTGAGGAAGTCGCGGCACGGCTGGGAGTCCACCCGCAGACCGTGCGCTACCGGATCCGGCGGATCACGGCGCTGACGGGACGCGACCCGCGCCGGCCGTGGGACCTGTTCGTCCTGCAGTGCGCCCGGCTTTCCCGGCGCTGACCGGAGAACACGATCCGCTCCGCGGCGCGGCTCCCGTCCTTCAGAGCGTGTCGACCGCCTGGGTGGCGGTCGCCGGTCTCCGCCAGGTTCCTCGGGTCCTGGCGGGGGAAGTGCAGTCGAAGGTGAAGCGGTGCTGCCGACGACACCGGGAGCCCCCACCGGTTCCAGCGCCCGGCGGACCTTCGCCACGTACCCCTGCAGCGTCTTCGCCGCCGTCGGCGGCACGTCCTCGCCTCACAGGGCGTCGACCAGCGCCGACCTCGACACCACCCGTCCGGATCCCAGCGCCGGCAGGGCGAACACGGCGGCACATCACCGCCAGATAACCGAACGGTCACGGCCGCATATACCGACCGACCACTTGGTCGGTGCCGCTGGTTGGCTCGGCACATGGACATCGAGACGGCGATCGCGAGCCTGGACCTCCCCGCCAAGGTGCGGCTGCTGACCGGTTCCGCGCTCTTCGCGCTGCACGCCGAGCCGCGCATCGGGCTGGCGGCGCTCAAGCTCTCCGACGGCCCGACCGGTGTCCGCGGCGCGGAGCTGCGCGGCGGCACGATCGCCTGCGTCCTGCCGAACGCGACCCTGCTCGCGCAGCACTGGGACCCCGGCCTGGCCCGCGAGGTCGGCGAGGTGCTCGCGGACGAGGCGGCGGCGCAGCAGGTGCACGTCGTGCTCGGCCCGACGATCAACCTGCACCGCACCCCGCTCGGCGGCAGGCTCTTCGAGGCCTACAGCGAGGACCCGCTGCTCACCGGCGTGCTCGCCGCCGCGTACGTGCGCGGGTTGCAGGACAAGGGGATCGCGGCGACGCCGAAGCACTACGTGGCCAACGAGTCCGAGACCGAGCGGCGCACCGCGAGCATGGTGCTCGACGAGAAGACGTTGCGCGAGCTGTACCTGCTGCCGTTCGAGATCGTCGTCGAGGACTCCTCGCCGTGGGCGGTCATGGCGGCCTACAACAACGTCAACGGCGTACCCGCGACCGAGCACACCGAGCTGGTCGAGGGCGTGCTGAAGGGCGAGTGGGGCTTCGACGGCCTGGTCATGTCCGACTGGTTCGCCACGAAGTCCACCGCCGCCAGCGCGAACGGCGGCCTCGACCTCGTCATGCCCGGCCCCGGCGGGCCGTGGGAGGACGAGCTCGTCGCCGCCGTCGAAGCGGGCGAGGTGAGCGAGCAGACCGTCGACGACCACGTGCGCCGCCTGCTGCTCCTGGCCGCGCGGACCGGCGCGTTCGGCGGCGAGCGCGCGTGGCCCTCCGGCCTTCCCGCGCCGGACGGCGCGAGCAGGCGCGAGCAGCTGCGGCGGTTCGCCGCCGGGGGCATGGTGGTGCTGAAGAACTCCGGGGCACTGCCGCTCGAAACGTCGTCACGGGTGGCGTTGATCGGCCGGCACGCGCTCGACACCGTCGCCCAGGGAGGCGGCTCCGCCGGACTGCGGCCACCGCACGTGATCAGCGTCGCCGACGGCCTGACCGCGGCGGCCGGGCCGAACGTGTCCGTTGTGGACGGTGTGGAGGTGCGGCAGCGGTACGCGGCCCCGAAGATCCTCACGAACATCCGCGCCACCACGTACGACGACGGCGGGGAGGTTCTGGCGTCGCGGGAGATGGAGGTCGCCGAGCTCGCGGCGTACGGCGGCTGGGCGCAGGGCGCCGCGTCGATCGAGGTGTCCGGCGAGGTCGTGCTGGACGAGCCGGCGACGCTGCTCGTCGGCGTGCGCGGCTTCGGCGACTGGACGCTCGAGGCGGGCGGCGGGACGCACTCCGCGCGACTGGCCTGGGCGGACGGCATCGTCGAGGAGGCGCTGCTGAAGCCGCCGCACTGGACCACCGAGGTGCGGCTCCGTCCCGGCGACCGGATCACGGCCCGGGTCCGCGGGGCCAGCGCGCTGGCCGGGCTGATCGCCCAGCCCGTGCCGCGCCCTCCCGCCGACGCGATCGGCGCCGCGGTGCGGGCGGCGCGCGAGGCCGACGTGGCGGTCGTGGTCGTCGGTCTCACGGACGAGCAGGAGACCGAGGGCTTCGACAAGACCACGCTGGCGTTGCCCGGCGAGCAGGACGCCCTGGTCGCGGCGGTGGCGGCGGCCGCACGGCGCACGGTGGTCGTGCTGAACGCGGCGACCCCGGTGCTGATGCCGTGGCTCGGCCAGGTCGACGCCGTGCTGTGGGCGGGCCTGCCGGGCCAGGAGGCCGGTGACGCGGTGGCGGCGGCGTTGCTCGGGCACGTCGAACCGGCGGGACGGCTCGTGACCACGTTCCCGCGCACCGACGCCGGGGCGTTGCCGCCGGTGCCGGTCGACGGTGAGCTGAAGTACGACGAGGGCACCGCGATCGGCCACCGGGGTGCGTCCGATCCGCTGTTCTGGTTCGGCCACGGCCTCGGCTACACGACGTGGGAGTACGGCACGCCATCGGTGTCCATTGTGGACGGACTGGTCGGCGTCGTGTCAGTACCGGTCACCAACACCGGCGACCGGCCCGGCCGCGAGGTCGTGCAGGTCTACCTGCGGCCCGAGGCCGAACCGGTCCGGCTGATCGGCTGGGCCACCGCCGACGTCCCCGCCGGGGAGACCGCGCGGGTGGAGGTGACGTGTTCGCCTCGGGTGCAACGGGTCTGGCTCGACGGCTGGCAGCCGCTGCGCGGCGGCGAGGTGCTGGTGGCCCGCGGGCTCGGCGACGTCCGGGCCACCCTGCGGACCGGACGGGAATGAGGTGAGCCGTGTCGTTCCCACCCCGGTCCAGAGCCCGGTCGCGCGTGGACGTCTCCGGTGAGGAGTCCCGGGCGAAGGCCGTGGCCGCCGCCACCGAGCTCTTCGCCCTGGCGGGCTACCGGGGCACGTCCGTCGCGGCCGTCGCGGCGAGGACCGGACTCTCCCAGTCCGGTCTGCTGCACCACTTCCCGACCAAGGCCGCGCTGCTCGCGGCCGTGCTGCAGGAGCGCGACCGGCAGGACGGCGCGTTCCTGGCGGGCGGCACCGGCGCCCCGCTGGGCTGGGCGGCGTTCGACGCGCTGACCGCGCTCGTGGCGCGCAACTCGACGAGGCCCGGCCTGGTCGGGCTGTTCGTGCGGCTCGCTGCGGAGGCGGTCGACCCGGCGCACCCGGCGCACGACTGGGTGCAGCAGCACTACGCGGGCATTCGGACCTGGCTGTGCGAGGCCGTTCGCGCGGGCGTCGACCGCGGCGAGTTCCGGCCGGACACGCCGGTCTCGTCGATCGTGAGCACGACGATCGCGGTGGTCGACGGGTTGCAGCAGCAGTGGTTGCTGCGCCCGGACGAGGTGCCGATGGTGGCCGAGTTCGAGGTTTTCACCTCCGCGCTGCGGGCGAGGTGGGGTACCGTCGGTCGCGGGTGAAGTCAGATGGTGGTGGTTCCGAACTTCCACGGCAAGCAGGCGCTCGACGCGTGGCTCGAAGGCCACGACGCGGGTGTGCTCCTGCAGGGTCCCGATCCGGACGGTCCGCGGCCCGTGCTCAACGGCGTCGTCGTGGCGCAAAGTCCCGCCCCCGGCACGCGGATGCGGCGCTGGGACGTCGTGACGGTCCGGATCGAGGGCGGCGGGGACGGCAGCGGGGTGCGAGAGCCGCGGAGACCGTTGCCCGAACGTCGTGAGGCGCTGAAGCGCTCCGACGGCTGATCTCGCGAGGTGGTGGCCCGGAGTGCAGTCTGGGGGACCCGTCCGGGCCACCGGTCTCGAGGAGAGGTGGCCGACGTGTGCGGTGACTTTCACACGCCGGCCGGGTTCGTGGGCCAACCGGGTCCGGCAACTGCGCCGACCCCCAAATCCCGGGTGTTCCCGGGCCTGGCGGCGCAGGTACCGGCTCTGTGGACAAAGGTGCCAGGAGGCGTGCACAGATTTCGCCCAGGCCGTGCACAGACGGTCAGGATGTGCGCGAGGATGGCGGTGCCGACGGTTGCCGATCATCGAGGAGAGACACGCCCGTGGAGTTCCTGCTGCTCGGCTCGCTGGCGGTACGGCGGGAGGGCGCACTGCTGGAGCTGGGAGGACCGAGACAGCGCGCGGTGCTGACGATGCTGCTGCTGCACGCGAACGAGGCGGTCAGCGTCGCCCAGCTGACGGACGCGGTGTGGGACGTCCCGCCGGTGTCGCCCGAGTCGAACCTCCGCACGTACGTCGCCGGGCTGCGCAAGGTCGTCGGCGACCGGCTGGTGACGCGGCCGGGGCACGGCTACCAGCTCACCGTCGAGCCGGGCGAGCTGGACCTCGACGCGTTCGACGAGCAGGTGCGCGCCGGTGAGGACGCGCTGGCGGACAACGACACCGAGGCCGCGGCGGCGGCGTTCGCGCAGGCCCTGGCCCGCTGGCACGGCATCCCCACCGCGGAGCTGAACGCGGGACCGCTGCTGCGCGCGGAGTTCACCCGCATCCAGGAGCGCAGGCTCTCCGCCGTGGAGCGCCACGCGAGGGCCGCGCTCGAGCTCGGCCGGTTCGACGACGTGATCGACCGGCTGCGGCGGGAGACGGCGCTGCACCCGTTGCGGGAGGAGCTGTGGGCGCAGCTGATGCTCGCGCTCGATCGGTCGGGCCGCCGCGGTGAGGCCCTGGAGATCTATGCGACGGCCCGCAGGCACGTGGTCGAGCAGCTCGGGGTGGAGCCGGGCGCGCGGTTGCGCCAGTTGCAGCAGGTGGTCCTGGAAAGCCGGGTGCCCTCGCCCGCGGCCTTGACCGCGCACCGCCAGCTGCCGATGGACATCGCCGAGTTCACCGGGCGCGAGGCCGAGCTGCGCCGGCTGTGCGAACCGGGCCCGCACACCACGGTCGTGATCTCCGCGATCGAGGGCATGGCCGGGGTCGGCAAGACGAAGCTCGCCGTGCGGGCGGCGCACCGGCTCGTGCAGCGGTACCCGGACGTGCAGCTGTGGGCCGACCTGCACGGGTTCGACGCGGACGAGCTGCCCGCCGACCCGGCCGCGGTGCTGGAGAGCTTCCTGCGGCTGCTGGGCGTGCCGGGCGGGCAGATCCCCGAGTCGCTGGAGGCGCGGGCCGCCCTGTACCGGGACCGGCTGGCCGGCAAGCGCGCACTGGTGCTGCTCGACAACGCCGCGAGCGAGGACCAGGTCCGGCCGCTGCTGCCGGGCAGCGCGTCGTGCACGGTCCTGATCACCAGCCGCCGCACGCTGCTGCGGCTCGACGGCGTGCGGTCGCTGTTCCTCGACGTCTTCACCCCCGGCGAGGCCGTCGGGCTGCTCTCCCGGATCGCCGGCGCGGACCGGGTGGACGCCGACCGCGAGGCGGCGCTGCGGGTGGCCGAGCTGTGCGGGCATCTGCCCATCGCCGTGGCGCTGGCCGCGAAACGGCTCGCCCGGCGTCCTCAGTGGACGGTGCTGGACCTCGTGTCGCAGCTGGAAAGAGGGGGCGGTCTCGGTGCTCGGGGCGTGTTCGACCTCTCGTACCAGGCGCTGCCGGACAACCAGAGGCGCCTGTTTCGCCTCCTCGGACTCCACCCCGGCGAGGACGTCACCGCCGACTCCGCCGCCGCCCTCGCCGGCCTGACCGCCCACGAGGCGGGCGACCTGCTGGAGACGCTGCTCGACGAACACCTGCTCCAGCAGCACACCCCCGGCCGCTACAGCCTGCACGACCTGCTGCGCGCCTACGCCGTCGACCAGGTCACGGCCGCCGAACCCCCGCCCGCCAGGGCCCTGGCCCGGCGGCGGGTGCTGGACTGGTACGTGCACACGTCGTGGCTGGGAGCCCGGCAGCTCAACCCGCAGCGCAAGCTCGAGGTCCCGCCCGCCGACCCGGCCGTGCACCCCCGCGCGTTCGCCGACCGCGACGCCGCCCTGCTGTGGTGCGACACCGAACGCGCGAACCTGGTGGCCGCCGTCCGCGACGCGGCCGAGCACGACCTGCCGGGACACTCCTGGCTGCTCGCCCAGTGCCTGTGGGACTTCTTCAACCTGCGCAAGCACTGGGCCGACTGGATCGACACGCACGGCGTGGGGCTGGCCGCCGCCCGTGCGGCGGGCGACCACGTCGCCGAGGGCAGGATGCTGATCACCCTGGGCATCGGCCTGCGCGAGGTCCGCCGCCACGACGAGGCCATCGACTGCTACCAGCGGGCACTGGCGATCTTCCGCGCGATCGGCGACCGGGCGCGCGAGGAACCGGCCTGGAACAACCTGGGCATCGTCCACCTGGTGCAGGGCAGGTCCGAGGAAGCGCTGACGTGCTTCGAGAACGCCGCCGCCCTCGCCCGCGAACTGGGCAACCCGCACACCGAGGCGGTGACGCTCAACAACATCGCCCTGCTGCACGCCGACGCGGGCCGCTTCGACGTGGCGCTGGCGCGCTACCTGCGGGCGCTGGAGATCCGGCAGGAGATCAAGGACCCGTACAGCGAGGCCATCCTGCTCAACAACATCGGCGAGGTGCACCGGGGCCTGCTCGACTTCCCGCAGGCCGTGTCGTACGTGGAGCGCGCCCTGGAGACGTTCCGGGAGATCGGCGACCTGTACGGACAGGCCGAGTCGCTCGACAACCTGGGCCTCGCGCTCGACGGGCTCGGGGACCGGCGCGGCGCCGAGAAGTGCTGGCTCGAGTCGGTGGCGCTGTTCGAGGAGCTGGGCGAGCCGAAGGCGGACGAGGTGCGGTCCCGGCTCTGAGCCCCGGAGCGTGCCACCCGGAGTGCCGTGGCGATCAAGCAAGGCGCGATCCGTGCCGTACCGCGCCTTGCGACCGTGTCCGGACGGCCTGCCCCCTGGCCGGTTCGACACAACTTAATGCGAAGGACACGGCATGAAGGACCTTTCGTTCGACCTCGACGACCTGGAGCTGGGCGACCTCGCGGTCACCACGATGCGCGACTCCGTCGCCCTGCCCGAGTCCGGCGCGTCCGGCGCGGCCTCGTCCTGTTCCTGCGGCAGCTCGTCCTGCAGCAGCTGCGTTCAGCCCCAGCTCCCGGCCGCATGACCGATCGCGTGCAGGGAGAAGCAGCGCCGTACGCCCTCGTGCGTCTGGCGGCCCTGCCG
>NZ_JBHXCW010000036.1:0-47795 GCF_042725365.1 Lentzea sp. NPDC060358
ACCGGGCACAGCTCGCGCTCGTGTCCGACGCGGATCACGTGGTCGGCATCGCGGCACTGGAAGACCTGCTCGAAGAGCTGATCGGCGACTTCGACGACGAGACCGACGCACCGCGTGCCGCGGTGCGCAGCTAACTCACCCCAGTCCCCGCAGGAGGAGACTTGTTCAAGCGGATGCTCGGCGCGTTCGGAGTCGGCGGACCGTCCGTCGACACCGTGCTCGACTCGCCCCACGCCGCGCCCGGCCAGTACGTCACCGGCCAGGTGCGCATCCAGGGCGGCAGCGCGGACGCTGAGATCGGCCAGGTCGTGCTGTCGCTCGTGACCAGGGTCGAGGTCGAGCACGGCGACCACGAGTACGGTGGCGTCTCGGAGTTCTTCCGGTCGATCGTGCAGCAGGGCGTGCGCGTCCCGGCGGGCCAGCTCGTCGCGATCCCGTTCCAGCTGCCGATCCCGTGGGAGACCCCGATCACCGCGGTCGGCGGCGGCCAGCTGCCCGGCATGACGGTCGGCGTGCGCACGGAGCTCGTGATCGCGGGCGCCCCCGACAAGGGCGACCTGGACCCGGTCGTGATCCACCCGCTGCCCTCGCAGGACGCGGTGCTGAACGCCTTCGGCCAGCTCGGCTTCTCGTTCCGCAGCGCGGACGTCGAGGCCGGCCGCCTGCACGGCGTGCCGCAGGAGCTCGGCTTCTACCAGGAGATCGAGTTCTACCCGCCCGCCCAGTTCGCCGGCTCGGTGAGCCAGGTCGAGCTGACGTTCGTCGCCACCCCGCGCGACCTGTACGTGGTCCTCGAGGCCGACAAGCGCGGCGGGATGTTCTCCTCCGGTGGCGACGCGTTCGGCCACTTCAGCGCGTCCCACCAGGAGGCGCAGGGCACCGACTGGGCGGCGGCCATCAACGGCTGGCTCGCCCAGGTCGCCCAGCGCGGCCACGGCAACGCCGCGTTCGGGGGCGGTCACGGTGGGTACAACCCGGCGTTCGGCGGCCAGCCCGGGTACGGCCACCAGCCCGGATATGGGGGCCACCACGGATATGACCAGCACGGCCACCACGGTCACCATGGTCACCGCAGCGGTCCCGGCGTCGGCGGCATGGTCGCCGCCGGTGCGGCCGGTGTCGTCGGCGGCATGGTCCTGGGCGAGGTCGTGGAGGAGGTCTTCGAGGACGAGGGCGGCGACGACTTCGCCTTCGGCGAGGAATGACCTGACGTTCCGGCACCGGCGCCCCCGCGGGGGCGCCGGACCGGTGCGGCACAGGACGGAGCACGGCAGAGCGGGAGGCACTCGATGGCGCTGGCAGACCACGAGAAGCGCGAGCTCGACGAGATCGAGCAGCGGCTGTTCGACGACGACCCGAAGTTCGCCGCGAAGCTGACCAAACCCTCGGTGCTGGTCTTCCTGTCGCGCAAGACCCTGCTGGTGCTCGGCGTGATCGCGGTGTACCTGGGCGCCCTGCTCGCGGTGGTCGCGGGCGTGACGTGGTCGTCGGTCGCGCTGGTCGTGCTCGGCGCCCTGCTGGGCACCGGGGTGTTCGCGGGGTTGATCGTGCTGGCCTGGCGCGGGCGCCGAAAGTAGACGAGTCGGGGCCGTCGGCTCGCGTTCGTGTGGCGCGGGGGCTGGGCTGTGGTGCCGCGGCGGCCCGGTGCGTCGGCCTGCGCCGCGCTTGCGGCCTGCGCCGCCTTGTCGGCGTGTGCTGCGCTTGCGGCCTGCGCCGCCTCTCGGCTTGTGGCTGCCCTTCCGGCTTGTGCCGCTCTCCGGCCTGTGCTGCCTCTCGACTTGTGCTGCCCTTACGGCCTGTGCCGCTCTCGGCTTGTGCCGCCTTCCGGCCCGCGCTGCCCCTCGGCCTGTGCCGTCCTTGCGGCCTGTGCCGCGCCGGCCCGCGCTGCCCCTCGGCCTGTGCCGTCCTTGCGGCCTGTGCCGCGCCGGTCTGCACTGCCCCTCCGGCCTGCGCCGCTCTTCGGCCTGCATCGCGCCTCGGCCTGCACTGCCCGTCCGGCCTGCTCCGCCCCTTCCGGCCTGCTCCGCCCCTTCCGGCCTGCGCCGCCCCGGGCTGCCTCAGACCTGCGGCTCGCCCGTCCTCGGCAGGGTGAACCTGACCGTCGTGCCGCCCCCCGGCGTGGCCTCCAGCCGCACCTCGCCGCCGTGCCGCTCGACGATGCGGTGCACGATCGCGAGCCCCGCGCCGTGGCCGCCGCCGTGTTCGTCGCGCTTGTGCAGCCTGCGGAACAGCCGCAGGACCTCGGTGCGGTGCTCGGGCGGGACGCCGATGCCGTTGTCGCGCACGACCACCGCGTCCCCGTCGAGGGTGACGGCCACCGTGCGCGGGAGCTCCGGGCGGGCGTACTTCGCGGCGTTGACCAGCAGGTTGACCAGGACCTCCGCCAGCCGGTCGGGATCGGCCCGCACCTGTCGTCCCGGTTCGGGCAGGGCGACCTCGACCTTCCGTTCCGCGAGGCGCGGGCCCGCGATCTCCAGCGCGGCCACGACGGCGTCGCGCAGGTCGATCTCCTCGCGGCGCAGGGAGCCCTGGCCGAGCTGGGCGAAGTGCAGCAGCGAGTTGATCAGCTCGTCCATCCGCTGGGCCAGGCGTTGCACGGTGTCGAGCCTGCGGACCGTCGTCTCGTCGAGGTCCTCGGCGTCCTCGCGGATGAACGCCGTGGAGTTGAAGATGCCGCGCAGAGGTTCCTTGAGCTCGTGCGCCGCCACGTGCGCGTAGGTGTCGAGGTCGCGGTTCGCCCGGTTGAGCTCGTCGTTCAACGTCGTCAGGCGTGCGTTGTGGCGCAGCACCATCGTGGTGATCGCACGGCCGAACTCGCTGGCCACGGCCTCGTCCGACGCCGTCCAGGGCACGCAGTGACCCCTGGTCACGGCCTTGTAGACCGCCGACGAGCCGCGCGGGGTGAGGCGTTGGCCGCGTTCGCCGAGCTGCACCGGGGTGTTCGGGTCCGTCGCCCACGTCCTGCTGGCGCGGCGTTCCGGGCGCACCCACGCGATCAGGTCGCCCGTGCCGGACAGGGCGAGCACCAGCGCCCCGCTCAGGCCTTCGGCGTGCGGGGCCATGGCGGGGTCGTGCGCGGTCAGGTTGTCCGCGCTCCACACCTCGCCTGCGTTCAGGGCGGGCACCACGGTCCACAGCGCGGCCAGGCCCGCCCGCAACGCCTCCTGGTCGCCGCCGCTCACGACCGTCGTCCGGCCGTCGAGCCGCAGCACCACGGCCCGCGCGTCGATCAGCTCGTGCAGCAGGTCGACGCTCGTCGAGACGGACTGGGTGATGTCGGTGCTGAGGTCGGTGACCAGCCGCGACAGCGCCGTGCGGGTGTGGTGGCGCGCCTCGGAGGTCTGCGCCTCCTCCAGGGCCGCGAGCTGCAGCGACAGCGTGACGCCGAAGAACTCGCAGGCCGAGCGCACCTCCGGGTCGAGGCGGCGGGGCGCGATGCCGTGGCACGCGATGAGCCCCCACAACGATCCGGAGTGCAGCAGCGACACCGACATCGAGGACGACACGCCGATGTTGCGCAGGTACTCCAGGTGGAACGACGAGACCGTGCGCAGCGCCGAGTCGGACAGGTCGAGCGGCGCGGCCGTGCCCGGCAGCACCCGGGGCAGCAGCGTCGCCGTGGCGTCGTCCACGTCGTTGATCACGCGGATCCAGTTGCGCTCGTAGAGCCGGCGCGCCTGGGGCGGGATGTCGGTCGCGGGGAACCACAGCCCGAGCCACGGGTCCAGCCCGTCGGCCACCGACTCCGCGATCACCTCGCCGGGTCCCGCCTGACCCTCGAACCGGTAGGCCACGACCCGGTCGTAGCCGGTCAGCGCCCGGATCTCGGCCACCGCCGACGCGCACACGTCGACGACGGTCCGCTCGTGCTGCAGCTTCGTGAGCGAGGTGCGCAGCCGCGGGTAGAACTGGGAGAAGCGGAACCCCTCGTCCTCCGAACGGGGCTCGAACTCGAGCACGGTCCGGCCGTCCGCGCGGTACACGGTGACGTCGAAGTTCTCCCCGGAGGCGGGCAGCACGACCCCGCACAGCCCGCGGTCGCCGGTCGGGGCCTCCAGCGTCGCGCGCACGGCGGCGACGCCCCCGGCACCGATCACGGCCTCCACCGGCGTGCCGATCAGGGCCTCCGGGGAGCTGCCGAGCACCGCCGCGGTGTTCTCGCTCGCGACCTCGACCACGCCCGCGTCGTCGACCGCCAGCAGGGCGCCGGAGGACTGGATGCCGCCCAGCAGGTGGATCGGCTCGGTCAGGCACACGGTCAGGTCGAACGACGTCGTGCCGGCGGCGGCCTCCGCCTGTGCGGCGCGCACCCATTCGGGGTCCAGACCGGCCTCGTCGGTACCGGGAAGTTCCTGATCGTCGTGCATACTCGTGCCTGCTTCTTCCGGTGGGCGTGCGGTTCGTCGCGGAGACTGTCGCAGGACGGCGTGAACACGGGAACGGAGGTGCCGGCCAGATGACCGAAGAGGGTGGCCCGGCCTGGCCGGACCTGTTGCACGCGTTGTGGGGCACGGCGTTCGCGGCGGGCAGCACCAAGGTCTTCGCGAAGGAACTCTACCTGGGCCTGCTGGAGCTGCCCGGCGTCCGCAGCGTGCTCGGCGCCCGGACCGGCCCCGACGGCGGCGTGCTGGTCGTGCGCTGGGCCGACCACGAGCACGGCGTGACCACCGGGACCGCCGGACTCGCCGGGGACGTCGCGCCGTGGATCGCGCACGCCGCGGAGCTGCCCTCGCGCGAGGCCGGGCAGACGCGGATCACGGACCTCGGTGTGGACGAGCTGGCCGGGTTCGCCCCCGCGCTCGCGGTCCGCGTTCGCGAGGCTGGTGGCCGCGCGGTCGTCGCCGCGGCGTTCCGCGCGGCGGCGGGCGACAACGGGATGCTGCTCGTCGGCCTGGCGCGGCCTCCCGAGGACGAGCAGGTCGCGCGGGCGCTGGAGCAGATCGCCGACGTGGTGATCGCGGCCGACGACCGGATCGCCGACCAGGCGCTGCTCGACAACCGGCTCGCGGCCGACGCGGTGCTCGCCGAGATGTCGCTGCGGCTCGCCCGGTCGCTCGACGTGGAGGAGACGCTGCGGGCCGTCGTGCGGATGGCCGTGCCGGGACTCGCCGACGGCGCCGCCGTGCACGTCCAGCGCGACCACGCGCTGGTCCAGATCGCCGCCGCCCACGTCGACGTGCAGCGCGAGCGCCTGCTCAACGCCCATCTGCGCGATGGCCGCTGGGCGGGCGTGCAGGTGGGCGACGACAACGAGATCGACCCGTCGCCGTCGGGGTTGCCGCGGGACGTCGGCCTGGAGCTGATGACGAGCGCGGTCCTGCGGGCGCGGGGCCGGGTGCTGGGCGTGCTCACGTTCTTCCACCGGGCCGGGGCCCGCCGGGTGCCCACCAGGGAGTTCGTCCGCGACATCGCCGCCCGTGCCGCGCTCGCCATCGACAACGCGACCCTCTACGGCGAGCGGCGCGCCGAGGTCGAGGAGCTCCAGCAGCACCTCCTGCCGTCGGTGCTGCCGGAGCTCGACGGCGTCGAGGTGGCGACCGGCTACAACGTGGCGGGCCACCTGCTCGACGTCGGCGGCGACTTCTACGGCGTCGTGCGGCAGCCGGGTGACGGGTTCACCGCGCTCATCGGCGACGTCTGCGGCCGTGGCGCCGCGGCCGCCGCGCTCACCGGCCTCGCCCGGCACACCGTGGAGACGATGCTGGAGGAGGGCGGGCGGCCCGAGGACGCGGTGCGCCTGCTCAACGCCAAGATGCTGCGCAACCAGGTCGGCAAGTTCCTCACCCTGGCCATGGTCACCTTCGGCACACCGGGGCCCGGAGGCCTGCCGATGCGGTCGCTCACGGCGGGCCACCCGCCGCCGGTGATCATCCGGCGGGACGGCCGGGTCGAGGAGACGGCCTGCCGCGGCCAGCTGGTCGGCGTGCTGGACGAGGTGTCGCTCAGCCAGTCCGACGACGTGCTCGAGGCCGGCGACTGCGTGGTGCTGTTCACCGACGGGCTCGTCGAGGCGCGGAACTCCTCCGGGGCGTTCTTCGGCGACGAGGACCTGGAGCCGACGCTGTCCGCGCTGCACGCCCTGCCGCTGCCGGAGATGGCCGCGGCCCTGGTCGCGGGCGACGGGCGCTACGCCGTGGACGACGACGCGGCGGTGCTGCTGATCCGCTACCGCGGTCACCGCGCGCTCGACGCCGTGCTGCCGGCGGAGCAGGCGCCGCGGGCCGCGCTCGCCGCCGCCGCGTCGCTGGGCAGGCCGGGCCTGCCGGACCGGCTGACCGTCTCGCCGGGACCGGGCGAGGTCACCGTCACGGTGGACGGGGACGCCACGTGGGCGAGAATCGAGTTCAGGGGAGACGAGCAGACGTGGTGGGAGGTCCTGTGACGGCCGCCGGCGAGCAGGTCGTGCTGGTCGTCGAGGACAGCGAGGAGGACCGGGAGGCGATCCAGCGCGCCCTGTCGCGCTCGCACCCGGAGCTCGCGCTCGAGTTCCTGCCCGACGGCCACCTGGTCGCGGACCGGTTGCGCGACACCGCCCTGCCGCACCCCGTGCTGGTGCTGCTCGACCTGAACATGCCGGGCGCGGACGGCTACCGCGTGCTCTCCGACCTGCGCGCCGACCCGGACCCGCGGCTCAGGGACGCGCTCGTCGTCGTGTTCACCTCGTCGACGACCTCGGCCGACATCGACCGGTGCTACGAGGCCGGCGCGGACAGCTACGTCTACAAGCCGGTGAACTTCGCGCTGTTCCGGACGGTCCTGCAGGGCGCGGTCGCCTACTGGCACACCAACGGCTTCACCCGCCCCGGCACGCCGCCGGAGGACGCCGGGCGCTGACCGGTCAGGCCAGGTCGAACTCCGCCCACACGACCTTGCCGTGCTCGGTGACCCGCTGCCCCCACCGGGTCGACAGCACGTGGACCAGCGTCATCCCGCGGCCACCCGTGGTCGTGCCCTCGGTCCGCCGCGCCGGGATCACCGAGCCGTCCTCGGCCTCGAACCGCACGAAGCCGTCGCCGCGCACGAGGCGCACCCTCCTCGGGGCCCGGCCGTGCCGCAGCGCGTTCGAGGTCAGCTCGTCCGCGACGAGGACGACATCCTCCGCCAGGCCAGCGGGCAGGCCGGCGAGCCGTTCCCGCACCAGGGCGCGGGCCCGGTGCAGTTCGCCGTGGTCGTCTCCCAGCTCGATCGTCATCGTCGTCCAGGACTCCTCCGCCAGGGGTCTCCTGCCAGGAGTTCGCGCCGGCGGCCGGTTCGGTTCGCCGTTGGCCGAACGTCCGGGCCGACTAGGATGCGCAGGTGAGCCTCCTGGCGCGTCTGCGCACCGACACCCGCGCCGCTCACCTCGCCCTCGACGGCGCCGTCGGCTTCCGGCCGGGATCGATCACGGCCTCCCGCTACGAGGAGGTCCTCGCGGCGTTCCTGGGAGTGCACGAACCGCTGGAGGAGGCCCTGGAGGCGTCGATCGCGGCCCACGGGCTGCCGTGGGAGCTGTCGCCCGGAGCCGGCCGGCTCGCCGCGGACCTGCGCGGCCTCGGGTGGAGCGCCGCGCGGATCGCGGAGCTGCCCAGGGCGGCACCGCCGGTGGTCGCGACGGTGCCCGCGCTCGTCGGGTCCCTGTACGTCGTCGAGGGCGCGAAGCTCGGCGGTCAGCTGATCACCCGCTGGGTGGCCGACGCGCTCGGGGCGGCTCCGGTCTCGTTCTTCGCCGCGGACGGCGACGCACGCGCGCGGTTCCGCCGGTTCGGCGCGCTGGCCGAGACCGTGCTGACCCCCGGCGACGCGTCCGCCGCGAGCGAGGCGGCGGTCCTGCACTTCCGTCTGGTGGACGACTGGCTGGCGGGCCGCGTCCGGCCCGCCGGCCCTCGTCTCACCGTGCCCGCAGCGCGTACGCCCTGATCACCGTGACCTGCGACGAGTTGCCCCTGCTGTCGGTCGCCGACGCGCGCAGGGACACGTGTCCGGGTCCCGCAGGGTGCCGCAGCAGTGCGCGATCTCCGAGCACCGGCGCCGCGTGCCAGGTCGCGCCATCGTCGTAGGAGACGTCCACGGTGATCCGCCGGACCCGGCCGGCGCCGCCGTCCGCGTACTGCTGCACCCGCAGCGGGACCGTGAAGAGCCGTCCGCCGGGAGCGGAGGCCGCGGCGTCGAGCTCCGGCGCGAAGCGGACCGCCGAGAGCGGGAGGGCGGCGGTGCCTTCGATGTGCGCTGAGGTGAACTCCCACACCGCGCTCACCCGCGTACTCGTGGCGGTCGCGTCGTTCGTGGTGGAACGGGTCCCGCGCACGTCGAGCCGCAGCCGGGTGCGGTCGGCGGGCAGCGGGTAGGTGCCGGTGGGGTCCGCGGGGATCGGCCGGCCGGTGCCGAGGTTCGTGAGCGTCATCGTCTCCGGCTCGGACATCGGGACCGCGCCGCGGTTGCCCGCCGCGTCGCCGTGGAGCACCGGGTAGCCGGGCACCAGCACGTCGCCGGCGCGCCGCAGGTCGAACCCGTCGCCGACGGACACCGCCGTCGGTCCGAGCACCGGTGTCATCACGCTCGTCCTGGTGGTGCGCCCGGCCCGGAACGCGGTGAACGGCGTCCACGCCGTGTGGATCCGCCGCCACGACTGGTCGTGGTCGAGGTAGGTGTAGCTCCACCGCGTGCCGCTGGAGCCCGGTGTCGCGCGCAGCCGCAGCGTCGTGACGCCGCTGATGTCGATCGCCGGGCCGAAGGTGGAGGCGTGGTCGGACCGCGTGCCGGCCGACCACGGTTCGACGTAGGTGTGACCGCCCTCGGGCCGCGGGGGCAGCGCGGTCTCGCGCAGTTCGAGGTCGGACGTCCGGACCGCGCGGCGGATGCCGTTCGGCACCTGGTCGGCCCAGTCCCAGCCGAGCGTGTAGAGGCCGTCGGTGCCCGACCGCCAGTGGGAGTTCACGTACCCCGTCACGCGGCCGTCCGGGAGGGTCCCGCCCGTGCGGCCGACGCGGAACGCGCGCCCGCCACCGGAGAAGCCGCCGAAGGACGCGAACTCGTAGTTCAGCCCGGCGCCGGGCACCGAACCCCTGGCGCGCAACGCGATCGTGCCGATCTGCTCCGCCGCGGCCGGGTCGTCCGGCAGGGAGATGTCGACGGGCCCGGCCTGGCGCGCGTCGAGGACCACTTGGCGGTCGGCGCCGAGGTCGAGGTCGGCGTGGACCACGAGGTTGACCTCGGTGCGCGTGGAGATCACGCCGGTGATGCCGTAAACCCCCTTGGGCAGCCGGACGAACCCCTTGCCCTCGTCGTCGGTCGCCACGTCCGCCGGTGGTGCGACCCGGTCGAGCCGGTAGACGCTGACGCTGGACGAGTCCGGCGCGCCCTGCGCGTCGAGCGTCGCGAGGTCGAGCCGGTAGGTCTCGTCCTCGACCGTGAGCGCCACCGGGGTGCGCACCCGCGCACCGCCGCCGGTCGCGACGAGCGCGCCCTCGTGCACGCCGTACCGGGTGGTGCCGCGGCTGTCCGCCGTCACGGTGGCCGTCGCCCGGCCGCCGGCCGGAACGGTCAGGGAGGCGGGGGAGACGGTGATCGCGCCCTGTGCCGCCGTGCCTTCCAGCGCGAGGCCGAGCACGACCGGTTCCGCGCCGGTGTTGCGGTAGGTGACCTGCTCGGCGATCGGCTCGTCGTCGTCATGCGGCCACGCCTGCACGCCGAACGACAGGCTCGCGGGCTCGGCGTGGACGGTCTGGGCGATCGCCCTCGTCACGTCCACGCGTCTCGCGCCCTGGGCGAAGACGCTCAGGCCCTTCGCGGGCTCGGCCGATCCCACCAGCGCCGACTTGAGCTGCGCACCGGTCCAGTCCGGGTGGAGCTGGGCGAGGAGCGCGGCGGCGCCCGCCACGTGCGGGGCCGCCATCGACGTGCCGGACATCCGCACGTAGCCCGGGTCGTCGGCCGGCGTGCCGATGCTGCCGTGGACGGCCTTCGCGGCCGCGATGTCGACGCCGGGCGCGGTGATGTCGGGCTTGATCGCGCCGTCGCCGACCCGAGGCCCGCGCCCGGAGAACGACGCGATCGCGTCGCCGGCGTCCACGGCGCCGACGGTGAGCGCGGCGTCGGCCGACCCGGGACTGCCGAGCGTGGTCTCCCCGGGCCCGGAGTTCCCGGCGGAGACCACGAACAGCGCGCCGCTCTCGGCCGACAGCGCGTCGACCGCCTGCTCGATCGGGTCGGTGCCGGGGGAGTCGAAGGGCGAGCCGAGGCTCATGTTGACCACGTCGGCGCCCTGGTCGACGGCCCACCGCATCCCGGCGAGGATCGCCGAGTCCTGGCAGTAGGTGCTCTCGCAGACCTTGCCGACGAGCAGCTTCGCCCCCGGCGCGACACCGGTGTACCGCCCGCCGAGGCCCGCGCCGCTGCCCGCGATGATCGACGCGACGTGCGTGCCGTGCCCGACGGTGTCGTCGACGCCGGGCTCGGACGTGAAGCCGGCCGCGGCGGCGATCCGCCCGGCCAGGTCGGGGTGCGTCTCGTCGACCCCGGAGTCGAGCACCGCCACCGCGACCCCGGCCCCGGTCACCCCGGCCTGCCAGGCGCCGGGCGCGCCGATCCGCGCGACCCCGGGCTGCACACCGAGCTTCTTCTTGCCGTCCAGCCACACCTTGTCGTGCCCGGCCACGAGCGCGCCGAGCCCGACACCGCCGTGCGGCCCGGCGGCCGAGAACCGCCCGGAGTCCTCGACGATGACCGGCGTGGCGTCGGTGTACCCGAACTCGCGCAACGCGTTGACGTCGAACAGCGCCTTGTCGAGCCGCCCGGCCGCGATGAGCGGCTCCGCGTCGTGCGGGACGACGTACCGGTGCCGCCCTGTCGTGGAGATCCCGAACATCGCGTGCTCGCGGCCCTGGGCGGGCACGATGCCGATCCCGTTGCGGGAGAACGTGATCCGGTCGCCGGTGACGAGGGTGACCTGGTCGGTGCCGGGCGGTGCCGCTGTGGTGGGTGCTGCTGCGGCGGGTGGTGCGGGGACGGCCAGCAGGACGAGGGCGGCGCCGAGCGTGGCCAGGCGTCTGCGCATGGGGAAACGACCTCCGTGTCGACGACGTGGGCGAGACCGTTCACCGCGCGGCAGAGCGGTGCCTGTCGGGGACTGCGGCACAACGGACCGAATCGGTCGGACCTTCGGTCTGCATCGGGGACCAATGGTGTGAGAGCGCTCTCATCGTGGCGTGGGTGTGTTGGCGCTGTCAACGGCCGGGCTCGTGATCGCCCGACGGGCGTGCACGGCCGGCAGGTGCTTTGCTGGCAGCCGCGCTCGGACGAGGGAGGTGCGCGTGGAACCGGTCGCCGGTGGCAACGACTCCGTGCTGGGCAGGCTGCTCGAGGAGATCTCGTGGGAGGGCTCGTCGGTCCGCCGCTACCGCGACGGTGGCCGGGGCCTGGAGAACGTCCTGACCGCGGAAGTGCTGACGGCTCTGGACTTCCTGCCGCGCCGGGCGTTCCTGGGGGCGGTGCTGGACCACGCGCACGGCGCGGACGAGGCGCGGCGGCTGCTGTCCCGGCAGGTCGAGGAGGCGACGCTGACGTTCCTGCCGGAGGAGATCGTTCTCCGCCCGGACCAGCGGTCACGCGGAGAGCGGTTGATCGTGCAGCCCGACGCGTCCCTCTCGGCCGCCTCGGCCTACGCGCTGGTGGAGGCCAAGAGAATCCGGCGCAGTTCCTTCCAGCCGCAGCAGCTGGCGCGCGAGTACCTGGGGCTGACGCGGGACGCGGGCACGCGCGTGCCGCTGCTGCTGGTGATCCTCGGTGCCGCACCTCCCGTGGCGATCGTCGGAGGAGGCCGGATGACGATCGAGGACGCCATCGCGAGCCATCTGCCGGTGGTGCACGGTCTCATGGGCGATCACCCGGTGCCGCTGGAAGAACTGGCCGCCCGCATGCCCGACGTCTGCGCCTGGACCACCTGGCGCGAACTGACCGACGTCGTGCTGGAGCAGCAGAGCCGGCTCGCCGTCACCGATCCCTCGGCCGCGGGTTCGATCGACCGGCTCGTCACGTCGCTGGTCCGATCCGTGGCACGGCACTCCTGACCGTCTCGATCACGGCCGCCTTTATATATCGTCTCACGATATATATCGTTCTGTGATATACGTGGATCCATGACCTTCCTGACGCCGGCCACGAACGTCGATGCCGCCGGCGCGGTGTCGCGAGCCCGATGGCCCGGTGCGACTGGCAGCTGGGCATGATCAGCGCCGAAGCCCGGTACCGCACGCTGGTGCGGGTGCTCCCGGCCTGGTACCGCGACGAACGCGGTGACGAGGTGGTCGGCACTCTGCTCGACCTGCACGGCGAGCGGGCCCGCGCGGCGCTGTGGAACGAGCTGTGGGCGTTGCTGGCGCTGGGGATGCGCACCCGTCTGGCGGCCGGGGCGGCACCCGCCCGTGCGGTCGCCCTCGGCGATCTGGTGCGGCAGGTCGCGCTCCTCGGGCTGCTCTGGGGCGTGCTCAGGTCCGCCGGCAAAGTCGGCGAGGGCGTCTGGGTGTTCGTGGCGTTCTCCGACCAGGGCTACGCCTACCGCGCGGCGTTGGTGTCCAGTCTGGCCAAGGGGCTCGTCCCGCTCGCCGCCGCGCTGGTCCCGCTCGTGCTGCTGGTGGACGGGTGGCGCCGCCCGGCCAGGATCGCCGCCGGGGCGGTCCTGGCCGTGGGCGCGGTCCTGTTCCTGGCCGGGCACCGGTCCGATCTCGGCCCCGGGCCGGTCCTGTACTTCGCTCCGCAGTGGCTTCCGCTGGTGCTGGTGCTGGTGGCCTTCCACGTCGACGCCCCGGTGCCGCCGGCGCGGCCGTGGTGGTGGGCCATCGGCGCGAGCCTGGTCCTCGCCCCCGCTCTCGCGCTCGGTGTCGTCTTCTCGGGCGCACTGGGCCGCGTGGCCGGTGTGTCCCCGCTCGTCTGGCTGTGCGCCATCGCGGGAGTCGGATGTCTGCTGCTCCGGCGTCGCAACGGACCACGCTCGGCACGGACGCTGGCGACTGCCCTGTGCATCGCGTTGGTGTTGGTCCAGAACCTGGTGCTGAAGAACGGAATCGCACCGTCCGGCGTGGTGGTGGTCGCGCAGGTGTGCTGTGTCGTCGCCATCGTCGTGGCACTGACCGTCGTGGGAATTCGGGACTACCGAAGGACTGTCGCGCGCCACGACTGAACGAACGCAACACGACAGAGGGAGATGGTTCGATGAAGCTGTTACGTGGCACAACGGCGTTGTCCTGCGCGCTGGCGGTTGTTCTCGCCGGGACCGGCGGTGCGGGCGCCTCCGGCGAGGGGGCGCCGGGCGTGGCCCGCCCGGTGTCGTCGATCGACTGGCAACCCTGCGACGGGCACGCGGCGCTGGACTGCGCGACCGTGCCCATGCCGATCGACCGGGCGGACCCGGCCGGTGCGACCGTGCCGATCGCGGTCGCCCGCGCGAAGGCGGCGAAACCCCTGCAGCGCAAGGGAGTGCTGATGGTCAATCCCGGTGGGCCGGGGGGTTCCGGGGTCGATTTCGCGTTCCGCGTCGCGGAGGACCACGAGTTCTCCCAGGCGTTGCTGGACAGCTTCGACATCATCGGGTTCGACCCGCGCGGCGTTGCCCGCAGCGCGCAGCTCCGGTGCGACGCCGGTGTGCTCTGGGAGACGTGGCCGTGGGATCCGATGTCCGAAGAGGACTTCGGCGGGGTGCTCGCCCACAACGACAGGGTCGCCCGGAGTTGCCAGCGGGACAACGGTGCGCTGGCCGACCACGTCGACACCACCAGTGTGGTGCGGGACATGGACGCGCTGCGCGAGTTGCTCGGCGAGGACACGATCAGCTTCTACGGCAGGTCCTACGGGACGCTGATCGGCCAGCAGTACGCCGAGTCGTTCGGCCGGAACCTGCGCGCGCTGGTCCTCGACTCGAACATGGACCACAGCGCGGGAGTCGCGGACAGCCTGGTGCCGGAGAACCTGGCCCTCGAGCGGTCCTTCACCGAGTTCGCGGCCTGGTGCCGGCGCACCCCGTCCTGCGTCTTGCACGACCGGGACGTGCTCGCCCTCTGGGACGACCTCTACGCCAAGGCCACCGCGGGCGAACTGGGCTGGGCAACGCCCAAACACCTCCGATCGCGGGCCTCGTGGTCGATGTACGACCCGGAGAGGTGGTTCGGCCTGGCGGAGTTCCTCGAGTCGGCCGCGGAGGGCACCGGGGCCGCCCGGTCCGCGCGACCCGACGAGGAGCTGGCGACGACCACGCAGCCGATCTGGTGCGGTGACTGGCAATGGGGCGAGGCCGACAGCTACGCGGCGCTGAGCACGTACCGGGCACAGGCCGAAGCCGTCGCACCCCACACCCGGCTGACCCCGTTCTACGAGGACGTCCTCGCCTGCCTCGGCTGGACCGGCGCGGTGAACAACCCGCAGCGTCCGCTGCACGTGCCGCACGCCCCGCCGATCCTGATGACCAACAGCCTGCACGACGTCGCCACGCCCTACGAGTGGGCGCAGAACGTCGCCCGCCACCTGCCCACCGCCACCCTGCTCACCTACGACGGCACCGGCCACGGCAACTACCTGCTGAGCACCTGCGCCCGCGCGGCGATCGACACCTACCTGCTCACCGTCCGGACACCGGCCCCCGGCACGCACTGCCCGGCGGAATGGCCCACCGCCGAGCCGGCCGGCACCACGTACCCGAACACGCCCGCCGTGCGTTAGCGGAGCGCGCAGCGGGACCGCCGGGAACGGCGGTCCCGCGGTGGTGTCACCACTGGTGGGCGACGTCCACCACGATGCGGTCGGTCAGCGTGAACACGCGGAACGGCAGGCGTGCGCGGACACCCAGACCGAGGTCCGTGGTGCCCTCCCAGGAACCGGCCCAGGCGACCTGGCGGAACGTCCGGTAGCCGGTCACGTCCACGACCTCGGCCGGGTTCGCCGGCTGGTAGGTCGGGGTGAAGTTCTCGTCGTAGGACGGCGAGTACGCCACGACGAGCAGCTTCGCCCCGCTCCGCAGCGCGACCGGCTCACCCGACCCGACCTGGCGCACCTCGTCGGTGTACGTCACGTGGTGGGCGCCGTTGGCCTGGTGGGTGTCGATCACCAGGCGGTCGAAGCACTCGTGCTGCCCCGAGCGCACGTCCGTCACGCTTCCCCCGGCACCGGGAGTCAGCGTCTTGGTCCCGGATCCCCAGTTCACCGGCGCACAGGCGGCGGAGGCACCGGCCGTCGCCGGCGCCACCACCACGGCCGCCAGCACGGCGGCGACCACCAACGCGAATCCGCGCATGGACTTTCCCCTTTCCCCAGCGGGCTTCCCGCCCGTTGCAGACGGGACGCACCGGTGGTGGCGCGGGTTGTCCTGCCCGTGGCGGATCTTGCGGGGAGATCACCCGTTCGCCGCGGCCCAGTCCGTCCGGCGCGCCCAGGTCTCGAAGTCCAGCAGGCCGGGGTGCAGCGCGCGCAGCGCGGGGAGGTCCCGGTCCAGCGCGACGACGTCGCGGTCCTCGAAGAACTCGAACATCGCCGCGAGGTCGTGGCCGAAGACCGGGATCGACGACCGCAGCGCCTCCAGCGGCACCGGCTCGTACCGCGCCGGTCGGCCGGTGGCGCGTTCGAACGCCGCCGCGATCTGGTCTCCGGTCAGGCTGTCCGCGGCGACGGCGAGGTCGCGCGCTCCCCAGGTCTGCCAGTTCTCCAGGGCGTGCACGGCGAACCAGGCGATGTCGTCGAGACCGATCAGCGGGTAGCGGCCCTGCCCCAGCGGGAACTCGAACACGACCCCGTCGCCTTCGCGGCGCGGGCGGAGGCGGTCGAGGAAGTTCTCGAAGTACGGCGCGGTCGTCAGCACCGAGACGTGGTGGGTGTACCAGCCGTCGGGTTCCTGGCGCATCATCTCGTCCGCGCGCCGCAGGCCGATGTGCGCGGCGACCGCGGCCTTGCTGTCGTAGTGCGGCACCGGGATCCGGCCGCCGGTGAGGGTGACGGCGGAGTCGAGCGACGACCAGACGAAGCGGTCGACGTGCGCGGCGCGGGCCGCCTCCAGCAGGCGCAGGCCCTGGTCGTGCTCGGCCGGGACGGAGCCGGACGAGAAGAAGTCGGTGTTGCAGAAGACGCGGTCGGCCGACTCCACCGCCGCGCGGACGGACGCGTCGTCGCCGACGTCGCCCCGCACGAGCCGGACGCGGCTGTCGGAGGCCAGGGCGCGGGCCCGGGGCGACGACGGGTCGCGGGTCAGGACGCGGACGGTGCCGGTGGTGGCTTCGAGCAGGCGCGCGACCACGCGGCCGCCCATCGCTCCGGTTCCGCCGATGACGAGGGTTTCATCCATGGGAGAACTTCTGCCTTCTGTTCGGTGGTGCGGTGTGCGGTCACGATCTTGGTGACGATCCCGGGCCGGCGGAATTGGCCCGCAGGACAATGAAGGTAATATTCGGGCCATGTCGCATCTCGTGGCCGTGCTGGCCCTGGACGGCGTCAAGCCGTTCGACCTCGGCATCCCCGCGCAGGTCTTCGGCAGCGCGACCGGGAGCGCGGGGGAGCGGCTCTACGAGGTGGTGACCTGCTCGCTGCGCGGGCGGCCGGTGGCGACGAGCCACGACTTCACGATCACCGTCCCGCACGACGAGTCGGTGCTGGCCTCCGCCGGCACGGTCGTGGTCGCGACGCAGGACTTCGGCGGCGGCGTCCCCGAGTCGATCGACGACGAGCTGCGCGCCGCCCTGGCCGCCGTCCCGGAGACGACGCGGATCGTCAGCCTGTGCACCTCGGCCTTCGTCCTCGCCGCCGCCGGGCTGCTCGACGGGCAGCGCGCCACCACGCACTGGGGCATGTGCGGCGAGCTGGCCCGGCGCCACCCCGCGGTCGAGGTGGACGCGAACGTCCTGTTCGTCGACAACGGCCGTGTCCTGACCTCCGCGGGCGTCGCCGCGGGGATCGACCTCTGCCTGCACCTGGTGCGGCTGGACCACGGGGCCGCGGTGGCCAACGCCGCCGCACGCCGGTGCGTGGTCGCGCCGTGGCGGGACGGCGGCCAGGCGCAGTTCATCGAGCAGCCGATGCCCGCCGAGTCCGGCTCGTCGACGTCGGCCACGCGGGAGTGGGCCGTGCGGCGGCTGGCCGACCCGCTCACGCTCGCCGACCTGGCCCGGCACGCGAACATGAGCGTGCGCACGTTCACCCGCCGCTTCCGGGCCGAGGTCGGCCAGAGCCCGCACGAGTGGGTGGTGCGGCAGCGCCTGGACCTCGCCCGGCACCTCCTCGAGACCACCCGGCTGCCGATCGCGGAGGTGGCCGGTGCCGCCGGGTTCGCCGATCCGGTGCTGCTGCGCAAGCACCTGCGCGACATGGTGGGCCTGACGCCGAACGCCTACCGGCGGTCGTACTCCACCGCCCGGCGGTGACGAGGGCGCGGGTGGAACGGGTCGGTGCCGTGGGGACGTCGCGGGGGTGAACACTCCGGCCCCGGCCCACTGCCCGCACGGTGCTCGACGGTGTCCCGCTTCGCCGGCCGCGGAGGCGTCCTCTGCGCCCGGACGACACCGGGCGCGGAACGCCTCGCGGGCCGCCGGCGGGTGCTCAGCGCCGCGTCAGCGCCTGCTCGACGCTGTCGTAGAGCTGGATCAGCTCGTTCAGCGTGGTCGCGCGCAACGCCCGCAGCGAGCTGCCGCCCGGCGCCACCACCCGCAGCGGGGTGCCGTGGTCCGCGCCGCGCAGGTGGTACTCGACCAGCACGGACAGCCCGGACGAGGCGAGGAAGTCGACGCCGGTCATGTCCAGGACGACCACGCGCTTGCGCTCCGCCGCCTGCGTGAACGCCTTGTCGAGGTGCTCGTGCAGCAGGGGCGACGTGTAGGAGTCGACCTCTCCGGTGACCTCGAGGACCACCGCGTCGTCCCGCAGTTCCGTCTTGGTTTCCATCGGTGTGGTTCCTCCTCGCTCCCACCCCAGCCTGACTGCTCGGGTGGCTGTTGTCGATCACGTGCCGGTGACGTTCGGGCCTTTCAGGGCCGGGTGGCTGCCTCCTGCAGGGCGCGCAGGGCCGCCCGGCACGCGGGCCGGTTCGTGCTGCTGCCGCGCCACCACGCGGACACCCGGCGGCGGGGCGCGGGCAGCAGCGGCACGAACCGCACGCCGTCGGGTGCCGGGCCGCGGCCGAGCCGGGGGATGATCGCGGCGCCCAGTCCCGCCGCCACCAGCGCGAGCTGGGTGGAGTGCTCGGACGCGGTGTGCAGGACGCGGCGCTCGACCCCGCCGCTGCGCAGGGTGTTCTCGAGCCAGCCGTGGCAGATCTCGTCGCTGGGCCAGCCCACCCAGTCCTCGCCGCGCAGCTCGTCGAGGGCGACCGCGGCCCGGTCGGCGAGCGGGTGGCGGGCGGGCAGCGCCACGTCGAGGACGTCCTCCAGCACCGGCACCGACGAGATGCCGTCGGGGACCGCGAGCGGTTCCTCCGGCCAGTCCTGCACCACCGCGATGTCGATGTCGCCGTGGCGCAGCTGCGCGATCGACTCGTGCGGCTCCAGCTCCACGAGCCGGGCCGACAGGTCCGGGTACCGCTGCCGCAGCGTCCGCAGCACCGGGGGCAGCAGGCCGCGGGCGGCCGTGGCGAACGCGGCCACCACGAGGGTGCCCGCGACGGCGCCGCGGTGGTCGGCCAGGTCGGTCTCGACGAGCTCGACCTGGTGCAGCAGCCTGCCCGCGTGCTCGGCGAGCAGGTCGCCGACGTCGGTGAGCCGGATGCCGCGGCCCTGCCGCTCCAGCAGGCGCTGACCGACCTCGCGCTCCAGCCTGGACAGCTGCTGCGACACCGCCGACGTGGTCACGTGCAGCGCCTCGGCGGCGCCGCGGACCGAGCCCGTCGTGGACACCGCGTGCAGCGTCCGCAGGCGTTCCAGGTTCAACACATCAGCGATGCTACGCAATCCACCCAAGAATGTTTCGATTGTCTTAGCAAATGCGGGTCGGCAGGGTGGGCGCGGACACCGGCCACCACCCCCGCAAGGAGTTCTCGTGCACCCCGATCGGCACCACCTCGTCCTCGGCGGCGACCTCCGCGTCCACCGCCTCGGGTTCGGCGCCATGCGGCTGCCCGCCGACGACCCCGCCGCCGCGCACGCCCTGGCCCGGCGCGCGGTCGAGCTCGGCGTCACCTTCCTCGACACCGCCGACTCCTACGACCTCGGCCGCAACGAGGAGCTGCTCGCCGAGGCGCTGCACCCGTACCCCGGCGGCGTCGTGATCGCCACCAAGGCGGGCCAGTGCCACCCCGGCGACGACTGGATCCCGCTCGGCCGCCCCGAGTACCTGCGCCAGCAGGCCGAGCTGAGCCTGCGCCGGCTGCGGGTCGACCGGCTCGACCTCCTCCAGCTGCACCGGGTCGACCCGCGGGTCCCGCTGGCGGACCAGGTCGGGGCGTTGCGGCGGTTGCAGGACGAGGGGAAGGTGCGGCACGTCGGGCTGTCCGAGGTCTCCGTGCGGCAGATCGCCGAGGCGCAGCGGATCACCCCGGTCGTGAGCGTGCAGAACCGCTACAACCTGACCGACCGGCGCTCGGAGGACGTCCTGGAGCACTGCGAGCGCCACGGCATCGCGTTCCTGCCGTGGCTGCCGATCGCGCCCAGCGTGCGCGCGGACTCGCCGGTGACCGAGGCGGCCCGCCGGCTCGGCGCCACCGCGGCCCAGGTGGCGCTGGCGTGGTTGCTGCGCCGGTCGGACGTGGTGCTGCCCATCCCCGGCACGTCCTCCGCCCGCCACCTCGAGGAGAACGTCGCGGCGACGCGCCTCGCACTGTCCGATGAGGACTTCGAGGCCCTCGGCCGGCTTGGAGCGGTCCCGGTGTCCTGACGTCGCGGCCCTCCTCGCCCACTGGCGGTTAAAGAAAAATTCCAGTGCTGGAGTGCACGGTCGTGCGAACTCCCGTACGAGACCGCTGAGCCAGGAGGAAGAGGCGTTGGACATGGTCCTGCTGTCGGATCCGGCCGTCGAGGCGATCCCGGTGCGCGAGTGCGGCGAGCCGCTGGTCGACCTGCGCACCGTGGCCGCACTGCGGGTCGACGACCGCCTCGCCGGCGAGGAGGGACTGCACGCCCGGCTGCGGATCGGGGTGGTGGACCGGCTGGTCACCGCGCAGACGCTGCTGCCGGTGGAGCTGCGGCTGCTCGTCGTCGAGGGCCACCGGCCGGGCCGGACGCCGCACGCCTGCGGCGCGGCGGTCGACGTGAGCCTGTGCACTGTGGACGCGGACGAGGTCGACCTGGGCACCGCCGTCCACGACGCCTCGACGTCACTGTCCCGCACGGACGACCCGGCGGTCACGGGGGAAGCCCGGAGCAACCGCGACTTCCTCGCGTCGGCGTTGCGCGGCGCGGGACTGGTCAACTACCCGCGCGCGTGGTGGCACTGGTCCTACGGCGACCGGTACTGGGCGTACGTGACCGGCTCTGCGCAGGCGTTCTACGGTCCCGTCCCGGCTGATGTGTGTCCAAACGGCTGAACAGCGGACCCTCCGGGTGATCTACCTTCAGTGGCGGTGACACTGGGGAGGTCGCGTCTTGCTGGAATTCCGGTTGCTGGGGCCGGTCGAGGCCGTCGTGGGAGGCAGACCCGTTCCGCTGGGCGGGCTCAAGCCGCAGGTCCTGCTGGCGGCGCTGGTGCTCGAACGAGGCCGGGTCGTGCCGGCGAACCGGCTCGTCGAACTGGTCTGGGGCGAGGATCCGCCGTCGAGCGCCCGCGCGCTCGTGCAGACCTACGTGTCGAAGCTGCGCAAGGCCCTGGCCGACCACGGCGCCCGCGACGTGATCGAGTCCCGTTCGCAGGGCTACCTGGTGCGCCTCGACGGCGCCAGGGTCGACGCCGACGACCTGGCCCTGCTGCTCGCGAAGGCGAGGCAGGAGAGCAAGGCGCACGGCCACGGACCGGCCGCACGCCTGCTCGGCGAGGCGGTCGCGCTGTCCCGCGGACCGGCGTTGTCGGGCCTGCAGGACACGCTGCTGCGCGGTGAGGCCCGGCGCCTCGACGACCTGCTCGTCTCCGTGCAGGAGGAGCTCTTCGCCGCGGAACTGGGGCTCGGCCGACTCGACCACCTCGCCGAGCTCACCGGCGCGGTGGCCCGGCACCCGGCGAACGAACGCCTGCGCGGGCAGCTCATGGTCACGCTCTACCGGCTCGGGCGGCAGTCCGACGCGCTCGCCTGCTACCGCGAGGGCCGTGCCGCGCTGGTGGACGAGCTCGGCGTGGAACCGGGAACCGAGCTCGGCGCGATCCACTCCGCGATCCTGCGCGGCACGCTGGACCTCGTCCCGGCGGACGTGATCCCGGCGGGGCTGCCGGCGACGGCTCCGGCGCAGCTGCCGGCGACGCCCGCCGACTTCACCGGCCGGGTCCGGGAGCTGGCCGTGCTGGCCGCGGGACTCGGTGCCGACGCGTCCGCCGTGCAGATCGTCGCCGGACCGGGCGGCTGCGGGAAGTCCGCGCTGACCGTGCGCGCCGCGCACGACGCGTCGGCGTCCTTCCCGGACGGTCAGCTGTACGCTGAGCTGCGCGGCACGAGCGACGTCCCGGCGACACCGGGCGAGGTCCTGGGCCGGTTCCTCACCGCCCTCGGGATCGACGCGGCCCAGCTGCCGGAGTCCACACAGGAACGCCAGGAGCTCTACCGCACCCTGGTGTCGGGCCGCCGGATCCTGGTCGTCCTCGACGACGCCGGGTCCGAGGAACAGGTGCGGCCGCTGCTGCCCGGCGCCGCCCGGTGCGCTGTGCTGATCTCCTCCCGCGACCGCCTCGCGGGCCTCGCGGGAGCCCTCTTCACCGAGCTGGACCTCGTGACGCCGCAGGAGGCCCACGCGCTGCTCGCGCGGATCGCCGGCGACGCCCGGCTGGCGGGCGAGGAGGACGCCGCACGCCGGATCGTCGACGCCTGCGGGCGGCTGCCGCTCGCGTTGCGGATCGCGGGCGCGCGCCTGGCCTCGCGGCGGCAGCTGCCCGTGCAGGTCCTCGCGGACCGGCTCGGCGACGAACGCCGCCGCCTCAACGAGCTGTCCGCGGGCGACCTGGCCGTGCGCAGCAGCATCGCGCTGAGCTACCGGGCCCTCGACCAGCGGACCCGCCGGGCGCTGGGCAGGATGGGGCACCTCGGCCTGCCCGACTTCTCCACCTGGGTGGTCGGCTGGCTGCTCGAGACCTCGGAGGCGGAGGCGGAGAAGGTGCTGGAGGTGCTCGTCGACGCGCAGCTCGCCACGCTGTCCGGTGCGGACGCCGCCGGTGTCCTGCGCTACCGGGTGCACGACCTCGTCCGGCTCTACGCCCGCGAACGCGCGGAGAACGAGGAACCCGCCGCGCTGACCGGGTCCGTCGCCCGCGTCCTCGACGGCTGGATCGCCCTGCTGGGCCACACGGTGCTGCTCAGCCCTCCGGCGGAGTCCACCTGGCGCCCGTCCGCCGGGCACCGTGAACCGCCCGGCACCAGCGCCCTGGCCGCGTCGCTGCCCGACGACCTCGGTTCCTGGCTGCAGGGCGAGGAACCGTCGCTGGCGGTGGCGGTCGAACGGGCCGCGGCCATCGGCCTGCACCGGCAGGTCTGCGACTTCGTCTCGGCCCACACCGCGGTCGAGCAGGTGACCAGCCGCTACGAGCTGCGCGACCGGATCATCGGCGTCGCGATGAGCTCGGCCCGGCTCGTCGGCGATCCCGGCATCGAGGCGGACGTGCTGACCAAGCTCGCCGGCCTGCGCTTCGCCCAGGACCGGTTCGCCGAGGCCCGGCAGCTCTTCGGCGAGGCGCTGAGCCGCTGCCGGAGCCTGCACGACGTGCGCGGGCAGGCCGCCGCGCTCGCCGGCATGGGCATCGCCTGCCGGGAACCGGGGCACCTCGCCGAGGCCGTGCACTTCCTGACCCAGGCGGCCGCCCTGTCGCAGGCGCTCGACGACGAGATCGGCGTCGGGCACGTGCTGCGGATCCGGGGCTCGGTCCGCCTGGAGCTCGGCGAGTACGACGCCGCGCGGACGGACCTGGAGGAGTCGCTGGCCACGTACCGGGAGGCGGGCAGCAGGCGCGGGGCCGCCCTGTCGCTGCGCAGCCTGGGCCTCTACCACCGGGCGCTCGGCGCGTACGACGAGTGCATGGCCGTCTGCGCCGAGGCGGCCGCGATCTTCGCCGAGCTGGGCGACGACCTCATGCACTCCTACGCCGTGCGGGCGCACGCCAAGGCCCAGATGCGGGCGGGCCGCGCCGCGGAAGCGTTGCCACGACTGGAGGAGGCGCTCGCGACCGCGCGCGCCCACGACGACCGCTGGGGCCAGGCCGTCACCCTGCGCGTGCTGGGCCAGCTGCACCTGGCGGAGGGCCGGCTCGACCTCGCGCAGGACTACCTCGGCGCCGCGATGTCCGTCTGGGAGGCCATGGAGACGCCGCTCTGGCAGGCGCGCACCGACTACGACCTCGCGCTGCTGCACCGCGCACGCGGCGACGTGGAGGCGGCCGACTCGGCGTTCGCCCGCGCGCGGGCGGTGTTCCGCGCCCGCGGGTCCCGGGAGTTCACCGAGCACGCCGAGTCCTGGCAGGGCGTGCCCTGCTGAGGGAGGCGGACGAGCCGGTGCGGTCGTGGCGGGAGGAGCTCTCCCGCCTCGGTTCGCGGTCGCGGGACCGGGGCCTTCGACGACCACGTCCCGGCCGCCGGGGTGCCGCGGCGGCCGGCGGGCCACCAGCTCGGCCGCTTCCCGCATCCCGCGGCGCCACGGGCCCGCGCGGTCTGCCCGGCGAGGTGCGAGTGGACGACGATCCCGCCACCCCGCGCGGTGTTCACCAGGACGGCGGCCGGCCGCACGAGCCGGTGGCGCGACTCGGAAACCAGGCGAGGTGATCCACCCGTCTCCGGCTGACCAATCTCCCTGGACATCACACCGCTAGCCCGGCCGGCGGTGGCGTCCCGTCTCGCGGTCCCACAGCAGCTCGGTCAGCTGCGCCACGGCCTTGTCCCGGTGCCGCCGGTAGGTGTTGAACGACAGGTGCAGCGACTCGGCGACCCGTTCCTGCACGCCGACCGGCCGCAGGAACGTGCGGTCGAGCAGCACGCCGAACTCCGGCTTCAGCAGGGCGGCGGCGTCGCCGACCGCTTCCCGCAGGGCCGCGGCGGGGGAGTCCCCGCGGGCCAGGCGGGACCGCAGCAGCGGGTTCGACCGCAGGAGCTCCGGGTCGTGCAGGGTGCGCAGGGCGGAGCGGACCGCGTCGGCGAACTCCGGCCGGGACAGCGCCGGGCCGGCCGCGGGCGTGACCGGGCGGCCCACCTGGTTGGCGTGCAACAGTTCCGCGTACTCTTCGGCGCCGGCGCGGCGCCAGTCGTGCGCGAAGAGCGGGAACGGCGACCCGCCGGCGACCGCCGTGAACCCCAGCGACTCCAGGGCGGGCGCCCACAGGTCGCCGTCGTCGAACGCGCCCACGAAGCTCCACGCCGTGTCGTCGCCGATCAGGACGATTTCCAGCATCTGCCAGGCGACGAACAGCGTCAGCGACGGTGACGGGCGCTGCCCGTGGTCGCGGTCGAGGAAGAAGCGCCAGGCGCGGACCCGGTCGCCGGGCCGCGGCGGGCCGAACTCCGCGGCGTGGCGCCACATCGCGTCGGTGCACGGGTCGTCGCCGAGATCGGCCTCCGCCAGGTCGAGGCACGCGCCGTAGCCGCGCGCGTCGCCGGTGTCGGTGCGGAAGACGCGGAACGCGCCGGGCCGGCGGCGCAGCCAGTGCGCCACGAGACCGGCCTGCCCGGGTCCCTGCCAGTGCTCGGTCATGGCGACGACCGCGCGGTGGTCGTCGTCGCGCAGCTCGTCGGCGTGCGTCCGCATGGTCGGCGGCAGCGACGTCAGCGCGGCGTGCGGGGACCGGGACCCGTTCAGCACCACCGTGAGCACCATCAGGTCGAGCTGCTCGCGTTCGGTCGCGGCCCCCCGGACCTGGTCCTGGAGCACGGCGAGCTTGCGGCGGTACAGCTCGGCGTACCGGGCGGGGTCGCGCCAGCGCAGGTCGGCGACGATCGCGTCGCGGACCACGTCGTGCGGGTGGAGGCCGTACGGGGACTCGTCGACGAACACCCGGCTCCGCAGCCAGGCGAACAGCTCGCCGGTGTCGTCGCCCGCGAGCGTGCGCAGCAGGTCCTCGGTCGTGACGAGCACCAGCGCACACACCTCCAGCGCCGTGCGGTGCCGGGTGCCGGGCACCTCGCCGACCAGCTGCGCCAGCAACGCGCCCGTGCCGCCGGGCAGGTCCGCCAGGGTGCGCGGCGCGGCTCCCCGGCGCACGGCGTCGACCGCCATCGACAGGGTGAGCGGGTGGCCGCTGCTGATCTTCAGCAGCTGCTCGTGCGCCTGGTCGGGCACGCCCTGGGCGCACAGGTAGGCGCGTCCCTCCCGCGGGGACAGGTTGCCGAGCGGGACGACCGTCATCAGCGCCCGCCAGGCCGGGTCCGCGCGCCACCGCGGCCCGGGACCCCGGCGTCCGGCGATCACCACCAGGCACGACTCGGGCAGCGACGGCAGGTAGTGCTCGCGCACCCAGTCGTCGAGGGGCTCCAGCAGCTCGTAGGTGTCGAGGACCAGCACCACGGGCGCGTCGCCGGCGGGCACGGGCAGCGCCTCCCGGCCGAGTGCCAGGTACCGGGCGTCGGCGCGGACCACGTCGAAGCCCTTCCCGGCGGCCAGGTCGGCGAACACGTCGAGGAGCGCGCTCTTGCCGACCCCGCCGGGCCCGTGCACGAAGACCACACCGGGGCCGCCCAGCGCGGCGCGGAACGCGGCGACCTCGTCGTCACGCCCGGTGAACGACGACCGCCGCAGCTCCCGCAAGGTCTGTCCGAGGGACGGCATGCACCCGACAGTAGTCAAGCGGCGCCTGTCGAGATGGGCACCGGGTGGGCAGCGCGTGGGCTGTTGGACGCGCGCCGGGGTGGCGACGATCTCGGTGCAAGCCCGTTCACCACCGAGCACGTGAGGACAGCCACCATGGACCACAGCCCTGCCGAGTTCCCGAGCAACTGGGGGCGCTGGGGCGACGCGGACGAGCTCGGCACCGTCAACCTGATCACCGACGAGGCCCGCGCCCGCGGCGTCGCGCAGGTGCGCACGGGGTTGTCGGTCTCGCTGGCCCGCAAGACCCCGACCGCCCCGCTGTCGGGTGGCCCGATGGCCGCTCTGCAGGCCACCACCACGGGCGTGCAGACCATCATGTCGTTCACCGGCTCGCAGCCGATGGCGATGGCCGAGCTGATGCTCGTGACGACGCACCACCCCGAGGTCACGCACCTGGACGCGTTGTCGCACATGGTGGTCGACGGGCAGGTCTACCCCGGGATCCCGCTCGCGGACAGCGCCGGGCCCACGGGTGTGACCCGCGGCGCCGCCGACGTGTTCGCCGGCGGGATCGTGACCAGGGGAGTGCTGCTCGACCTCGCCCCCGGCGGCAAGCTGGCCGACGGGCACGGCGTCACGGCCGGCGACCTGGACGCGGCGGCGGCCCGCGCGGGCGTCGAGGTGGAGGAGGGCGACGCCCTCGTCGTGCGGGCGGGCTGGGACCGGGTGCCCGACCACGGCCGGGCGCTGCCGGGCATGACCTCGGGCGCGGTGCGGTGGATGCACGACCACGGCATCTCCATCTACGCCGGGGACATCGGCGACGCGGCGCCGCCGATCCAGGGCGACGTCCCCGGCGCACTGCACCGGCTGGGACTGCTGCGCCTCGGGCTGCTGCTGGTCGACGGCGCGCAGGCCGAGGAACTCGCCGCGGTGTGCGAGGAGCAGGGCCGGTACGCGTTCCTCTTCGTGGCCGCCGTTCCCCGCATCCTCGGCACCACCGGCCTGCCGGTGAACCCGCTCGCGATCTTCTGACCCCCTCGCCGTGCCCGGACCTTGGGCGGCGCTCACCCCAGGTGCTCCGGCACCGCCGCGGTGAACGCGTCCGGCACCGCCGGCACGGCGGCGATCGCCTGCTCGACCGACGCGGCGGCCCCGGCGTGGCCGAGGTGGTCGAGCACCAGGGCGGCGCTCCCGACCGCGCCGAGCGGGTGCGCGACGCCCTGCCCGGCGATGTCGGGCGCGGAGCCGTGGACGGGTTCGGACATCGACGGGAAGTCGCGCTCGGGGTTGATGTTCGCCGACGGCGCGACGCCGATGCTGCCCGCGAGGAAGCAGCGCACCTGCCGGACGTCCGTGCGCCTCTCACCCGCTCGCCGGGCGGGTGTGCCCGGCCACGAGGCCGTTCCGCGCGCCGTCCACCGCGGTCAGCACGGACGCCAGTCGCTCCAGGGTGTCCTCCAGCGCCTCGCTCGGCACCACCGCGAGCGTGCGGTGGAGCGCGGCGCTCGCGGCGGTCGTCGCGGCGCGCGCGGTCGTGACCCCGTCCGAGGTCAGCCGGACGTGGAGGCTGCGCCGGTCCGCCGGGTCGGGCACGCGCGACACGAGCCCGCGCGCCTCGAGCCGGCGCAGGACGTTGCTCAGCCCGCCGGTCGTCAGCAGCAGGTGCGCCGCCAGTTCCTTGGGCCGGCGCTGGTGGGGATCGCCGGCCGAGAGCAGCGTCGCGAGGACGTCGAGCTCCGCGGGCGTCAGTCCCCGCTCCGCCAGCGCGGGGGCGATGGTCTGCTCGAGGACGGCCTGCAGCCGCACGACGTGCTGGGAGAACGCCAGCGTCAGGCGTTCGTCGGGAGTGGCCACGACGGCACTCTACCCCGGCAAAGCTGTCGTGGTAGCTTTCGAAATAGCTTTTAAGAAAGCTAGTTCGAGGAGGCGAGATGGGAACAGTCACGGCGATCGACGGCGTCCGCGTGTTCACGGGCGACGGGCTCGGCGAACCCCGGCGGGTGCACCTCAGGGGTGCGGAGATCTGCGCCGAGGAGACCCCGGACGTGGTCGTCGACGGCACGGGCAAGGTGCTGCTGCCGGGTCTGATCGACGCGCACGTGCACATCTCGCGCGGCCGGGAGGACCTGCGCGACCTGGCGGCGTGGGGCGTGACGACCGGCCTGGACATGGCGTCGTGGCCGGCCTCGTTCGTCGCGGAGATGCGCCGCCAGACCGGGGTGGCGCAGATGTTCAGCGCGACCACCCCCGCCGTGGGCGCGGGCGGCGGCCACGCCGGGATGCCCGGCTTCCCGGCCGAGGGGATCGTGACGACTCCGCAGGAGGGCCGCGCGTTCGTGGCCCGCCGCGTGGCGGAGGGCGCCGACTACGTCAAGATCATCACCGAGGCAGCGCCGCCGGAGGGCATGGACCAGGCGACGGCCGGCGCGATCGTCGCGGCGGCGCACGAGCGCGGTCTCCTGGTCGTGGCGCACTCGGTCACGACCGGTGCCTTCCACGTCGCCGTCGAGGCCGGTGCGGACGTCAGCACGCACGCGCCGCTGGACGCGGTCCTCGACGACGGCACGGCGCGGCGCATGCGGGACCTCGGCGTGGTGAGCGTGCCGACGCTGACGATGATGCGCGGCGTCGCCGGCCTGCGGGGCCTGGCCTACGAGCACGCCCGCGACACCGTGACGAAGCTCCACGCCGCCGGGGTGCGGATCCTCGCGGGCACGGATGCCAACTCCGCGCCGGGCGGCCCGTTCGCGCCGGAGCACGGCGCGTCCCTGCACGACGAGCTCGCGCTCCTGGTCGAGGCGGGGCTCACCCCGGCCGAGGCGCTGCACGGCGCCACCGCGCTGGCCGCGCGGACGTTCGGGCTCACCGACCGGGGCGTGGTCGAGCCGGGCAAGCGGGCCGACCTGCTGCTGGTCGACGGCGATCCGACCGCGGACATCACGGCCACGCGCGCCGTCGCCGGGGTGTGGGTCGCGGGGGAGCGGGTGCGCTAGGGCCGCCCGAGAAGAGTTACGGCCGGGCGTCCCGGAGGCGGGGCCGCCCGAGAAGAGTCACGGCCGGGCGTCCCGGAGGCGGTGCTGCCCGAAAGAGTCGCGGCCGGGTGTCCGGAGGCAGTGCCGCCGCAGGACTCACGCCGGGCGCGTCCGGGGGCCACCTCCGGCGCGTCCCGGCTGAGACCCACCGGAGCTAGTGCGCGTTCGCGCGCTGCGCCGGTGCCGCCGCCCAGCTCGCGAGCAGGCTCAGCTTCTCCGCGTCCGCGGAGCCGGGCTCGGCCGTGCAGACGCACAGGTGCCGCGTCTCGGTGGCGGAGACCGGCACGTCCAGCGCATGGTAGTCGAGGTCGAGCCGGCCCGCCTCCGGGTGCCGGAAGAGCTTGGTGCCGCGGACGTGGATGAGGACGTTGTGGGCGTTCCACCTCGTGCGGAAGTCGGCGCTCGCGGTGGTGAGCTCGCCGACGAGCGCGCGGGTCTGCAGGTCGTGCGGGTTGCGGCCCGCCTCCGTGCGGACCCTGGCCACGAGCACGTCGGCGGTGGCGTTCCAGTTGCCGTAGAAGTCGCGGGCGCCGGGGTCGAGGAAGTGGTAGCGCACGAGGTTCGGCCGGTCGCTGCCGGCGGTGGTCGCGCTGGCGAAGAACGGCGCGTACAGGGCGCGGGCCAGCGCGTTGGTGGCCAGCACGTCCTGGCGTTCGTCGGTGACCATCGCCGCGGCCGAGGTCATGCTGTCGAGCAGCCACTGGACGTTCGGCGGCAGCGGCGGCCGCTCCGGCCGGCCGCGGCGGGCCGGGCGGGCGGCGCGGGCCAGGTCGAACAGGTAGATCCGCTCCTCGTCGTCGAGCCGCAGGACCCGTGCGACGGCCTCCAGGACCTCCGGCGAGACGCCGCTGATGTGCCCCTTCTCCAGGCGGGTGTACCAGTCGGCGCTGACCCCGGCGAGCAGCGCGACCTCCTCGCGGCGCAGCCCCGGCACGCGGCGGCGGCCGGAGACGGGCAGTCCCGCCTCGGCCGGGGTGATCCTGGCGCGCCTGCTGCTCAGGAACTCGCGCACGTCGGCCCGGTTCCCGGGGTGGTGGTCGCTCACGTCCCCAGTGTAGGGACGGGTCCCGGCCGCGAGGGGGGTCGAGATCCTCCCCCCGATGAACCGGCCCTGCCGCCCGTCCCGCGACACCGGTTGTCTTGCGGTTGTTCGGTTTCCGACTCAGCCCGTCTGGAGTTCACCCGTGTCCACTGCTCGTGCCCGCCGCCTGCTGGGCGGCGTCCTCACCGCCGCGCTGCTCTCTTCCGCGGTCCTCACCGCCGCCCCGGCCGGTGCCCACGGCGGCCACTCCGTCGACCGGTACGTCGTCCCGGGGGACAAGGCCCACCCGGAGGGCATCGTCCGGGAGCCCGGCACGCCGTACTTCTACGTCAGCGGCACCACCGACGGCACCATCTGGCGCGGCCACGTCGACCAGCCGCGGCTGCAGGTCTTCCTGCCCGGTGGCGCGGACGGCCGCACCACCGCGGTCGGCATGAAGATCACCCGCGGCAGGCTGGTGGTCGCGGGCGGCGCCACCGGCAAGGTCTTCGTCTACAGCACCCGGACCGGGGACCTGCTGCACGTCTTCGACTCCGGCGCGCGGGACGGCCTCGTCAACGACGTCGCCATCGCCCCGAACGGGGACGCCTACGTCACCGACTCGTTCCGCCCGGTCCTCTACCGGATCACCGCCGCGCAGCTCGCGAGCCGGGAGGTCGGCCAGCCGCTGCGGACGTTCGTCGACTTCACCGGCACGCCGGTCAAGTACGAGGAGGGCATCAACGGCAACGGTCTCGTCGTCACCCCCGACGGCCGCTACGTGCTGATGGCGGACACCAACTCGCAGGCGTTCTACCGCATCGGCACCAGGACCGGCGCCGTCACCCCGGTCGACCTCGGCGGGGTGGGCGACATCGGCTCCGACGGCCTGCTGCTGCGCGGCGGCAAGCTCTACAGCGTCACGAGCCTCTTCCACCCGGAGGGCGAGATCAGCGTGCTGAAGCTCGGCGCGGACTACTCGCGGGCGCGGGTCGAGCGCCGGATCAACGGTCGCGGCATGGACGTCCCGTCGACGGCGGCGTTCGACGGCGGCGACCTGCTGGTGGTCAACTTCCAGTGGCAGATCGCCGAGCCGAACCTGCCGTTCACGGTGGTGCGGGTGGAGCTCTGACCCGGTGAGGCCGTCACCGCGCGTCGCGCAGGAGCGGCCGCATCAGGTCGTGGATGTGCGGTGACGGCTCGAGTCCCAGCTCGGTGCGCAGCAGGGCGCGGTAGCTCTGGTACTGGCGCACCGCCTGCGCGGGGTTGCCCTCGGCGAGGTGCAGTTGCACGAGGGTGCGGTGAGCGCTTTCCCGCAACGGGTCGGTCCGGACCGCGGCCAGCGCCGCCTGGTGCGCGTGGTGCGGGTCGCCGCCGGAGCGGAACTGCTCGCTGAGCACCTCCAGCGCGCGCAGGCGTGCCTGCCGCCACCAGTCGCGCTCCTCCTGCACCCACGGCTGCTGCCAGCCGGGCAGCAGGTCGGCCGTGAGCAACGTGAACGCGTCGGGACTCGCGCCGGGATCGGTGGTGCACGCGCAGGCGCGGTGGAAGTCGACGTCGACCTCCGTCCCCAGCGTGAGCGCGTCCTCGACCACCGCGACCAGGGTGGTCGGCTTGCCCAGCCGCCACAACGACGACCGCAGGCAGGCGGCCGCGCGGCGAGCGGTGGTGTCCGGCCAGAGCAGCCCCGCGGCGACACCGCGGGGCATCGGCGCCCGGTGCAGGGCCAGCAGCGCCAGGAGTCGCTGCACGCCGGGTACGACGTGGACCGGTTCGCGGCCGAGCTCCAGCCGGAAACCGTCGAGGAGCTGCAGGTGCGGTCGTGCGGAGTCGGGCGGTGCCATTGCCGGAGCTCACTCCTCCCGGGTGCCAGGAGTCGCCGGGTGCCCGGTGGGCGCGGGCTCACACACCGCCGGACGAGATTGCTCCTTCCCCACCAGCGGTGGTGACGCGCCGGTGCCGCGCGCGTGGCGAAGCGGAGCCGTGCGGATCACACGCGCTGCCTAGCGTCGCCGTGGAGTCACACCACCCCACGGGAGGCGAGATGTTCCTGCACACCAGCAGGTTGCAGTTCGAAGCGAAGCCGGACCGCCCGGACGCGCACTACGCCCGCAAGCTCCAGGAGCTGATCGGCGGCGCCTACGGCGAGATGACCGTGACCATGCAGTACCTGTTCCAGGGCTGGAACTGCCGGATGGAGGGCAAGTACAAGGACCTGATCATGGACGTGGCGACCGAGGAGATCGGCCACGTCGAGATGCTCGCGACGATGGTCGCCCGGCTGCTGGAGAACGCGCCCTCGGAGGCGACCGACGAGGCGGTGAAGGACCCGGTGATGGCGGCGGTGCTCGGCGGGATGGACCCGCAGCAGGCCATCGTGAGCGGTGGCGGGCCCACGCTGTCGGACTCCAACGGTGTGCCGTGGAACGGCCGGTACATCGTCGCGAGCGGCAACCTGATGGCCGACTTCCGGGCGAACGTCGCGGCGGAGGCGCAGGGCCGGCTGCAGACGGCGCGGCTCTACAACATGACCGACGACAGCGGCGTCCGCGACATGCTCAAGTTCAACCTCGCCCGCGACACGGCGCACCAGAACATGTGGCTCGCGGCGATCGAGGAGCTGCAGGAGGACGGTCTCGAGGGCCCGATCTCGCCGAGCACCCTGTTCGACGAGGAGCACGCGGAGCACGCCGGGACGATCTGGCACAACTCCGACGGCGCGCTAGGTGCCGAGGGCGGCTGGGCGTCGGGCACCGCGCCCGACGGCGTGCACGAGTTCTCCTACGTCATGGACCCGGAGCCGCTGGGCGGCCACGCGTCCGCGCCCAAGCCGGACCCGCTGCTCTACGCCACCAGCCCGGCGAACCTCGGGCTGATCGAGAAGGCCATCCGCAAGCTCACCTGAGGAGGACCTCCCGATGGTCGGCATCACGGTGCCAGCTCGCCTCCGGTCCGCCGCGGTGGTCATGGGACCCGCGTTCGTCGTCGCGGTCGCCTACGTCGACCCCGGCAACTTCGCGACCAACATGGCCGGTGGCGCGACGCACGGCTACCTGTTGTTGTGGGTGATCGTCAGCGCGAGCCTGCTCGCGATGTTCGTCCAGTACCAGTCGGCGAAGCTCGGCATCGTGACCGGCCGCAACCTGCCCGAGCTGTGCCGCGAGCACTACCCGCGACCCGTCACGAAGCTGCTGTGGGTGCAGGCGGAGCTGGTGGCCATGGCCACCGACCTGGCGGAGTTCGTCGGGGCGGCGGTGGCGCTGAACCTGTTGTTCGGCGTGCCGCTGCTGCCGGCGGCGCTGATCGCGGCGGTGGTGTCGTTCGGGATCCTCGCGCTGGCGCCGCTGCGCAGGCGCCGCTTCGAGTCCGTGATCATCGGACTGCTGGCGATCGTGCTCGGCGGGTTCCTCTACCAGGCGCTGCACGTCGGCCCGCTGACCGGCGCGGTCTCCGGGCTGGTGCCGGGGTTCGCCGGGGTGGACAGCGTGCTGCTGGCCACCGGCATGCTCGGCGCCACCGTCATGCCGCACGTGATCTACCTGCACTCGGCGCTCACCCAGCGCCACCACAGCCCGTCACCCGAGGCCCGGCGCAGCGCGTTGCGGGCCAGTCGCACCGACATCGTGGTGGCGCTGGGGATCGCGGGGATGGTGAACGTGAGCATGCTCGTGGTGGCGGCGGGCGCGTTCCACCAGGACGGCGCGCCGCGCGAGTCGCTGGAGGACATGCACTCCGGTCTGGGGCAGCTGCTCGGTCCCGGCGCCGCACTGGCGTTCGCGCTGGCACTGCTCGCCTCCGGGCTCGCCGCGTCGAGCGTGGGCACCTACTCCGGTCAGGTGATCATGGAGGGGTACCTGCGCAGGCGGATCCCGCTGTGGCTGCGCCGCGCGGTGACCACGGCACCGGCGCTCGCGGTGCTGTCGTTCGGCGTCGACCCCACGAAAGCCCTGGTGCTGAGCCAGGTCGTGCTCTCGTTCGGCATCCCGTTCGCCTTGGTTCCGCTGGTGCTGCTGGCCCGGCGCCAAGACGTGATGGGGGCCGCGGCCAACCGCGGGCCGGTCACGGCCGCGGGTGCGGTGGCGGCCCTCGTGATCTCCGGGTTGAACGTGTTCCTGCTCGTGAGGACGGTGGCGGGATGATGCGGGTCGATCGCGCGGCACTGGTGCTGGGCCTGGGGATCGGCGGTTTCGTCGACGGCATCGTCATCCACCAGCTGCTCGGCTGGCACCACATGCTGTCCGGGTGGTACCCGGTCGGCGACGTCCACCTGATGATGGTCGGCGACGGGCTGTTCCACCTGCTCTGCCTGCTGCTGGTGCTGCTCGGCGTGGGCCTGCTCAACCGCCGGCCGCCGCTGCCGAACCCCGTGCTGGCGGGCGGGATCCTGACCGGCTGGGGCGTCTTCAACCTCGTCGAGGGCGTCGTCGACCACCTGGTGCTGGGCATCCACCACGTCCGGCACGGACCCGGCCAGCTGCTGTACGACATCGCGTTCCTCGTGGTGGGGGCGGTGCTCGTGGTGGCGGGAGTGCTGACGAGCAGGGCTCACCGCGCGCGCAGCAGCGTGAGGTAGAGGGTCAGTCCCGGGCCGAAGGCCATCGCCACCACCGGGTCACCGGCACGCAGGCCGCCGCGGACCACTTTGTCGAGCACCATCAGAACCGTTGCGGACGAACAGTTCCCGTGCTCGCGCAGCACGTGCCGCGACGGCTCGAGTGCCTCCGGCGGCAGTCCGAGCTCGTGCTCGACCGTGTCGAGGATGCGCGGGCCACCGGGGTGCACGGCCCAGCCGCGCACGTCGGGAACGGCGAGGCCGTGGCCCGCCAGCAGGCGTTCCGCGGCCCGCCGCACATGTGCGCCGAGCACTGCGGGAACGTGCGGGGACAGCGTCATCCGGAAGCCGTGGTCGGTGACCGTCCACGTCATGTGGTCCGCGGTGGCCGGGTCGGTGACCGCGCTCGTGGCGAGGACCTCCAGCCCGCTCGCCCGCGGCCGCAGGACGACCGCGGTGGCCGCGTCGCCGAAGAGGGCGTGCGACACGATCTGCCCCATGTCCATTGTGGACGGCTGAACGTGCAGCGAGGTGAGTTCGAGGCACAGCAACACGGCCGGGCGGCTGTGCGTGGTCACGTGGTCGGCGACGGCGGCCATCGCGGGCAGCGCCGCGTAGCAGCCCATGTGCCCGACCAGGAGTCGTTGCGCGTCGTCGGCCAGCTCCAGCGAGGCGGCGAGCTGCACGTCGAGTCCCGGTGCCGTGTAGCCGGTGCACGACACGACGGTCAGCTGCCCGACGTCCGCGGGACCGAGGCCGGCGGCCAGGAGAGCGGCCGACACGGCTTCGTGCCCGAGCGGCCGGGCGAACTCGTCGTACAGGCGCATCCGCTCGCCGGTCGTGCACCCCGACACGTCGAGGTCCAGCGGGCTGACGACGGCGTGCCTGCGCCGCACGCCCGCCGCCGCGAAGACGCGTTCCGCCGCCCTGCTCTCCCGCAGCAACGGGCGGAAGTGGTCGTCCCACATCGTGCTCTGCTCGATCGCGGGAGGCAGGGCGGTGGCGATCGCGGCGATGTGCGCGGTCACCAGCGCGCCTCGTCCGGGTTCTCCCCCAGCGCGCCGGCACCGAGCCAGTCCGCGCACACGTCCGACGTGGCCGGTTGCAGCGCACCGCAGCGTGCGTCGCGGTAGAGCCGTTCCAGCGGATGCCCGCGACGGGTGGCCGAAGCGCCGGCGGCCTCCAGCACCGAGAACGCGACCTGGGCGGCGGTGTCGCCCGCGAAGAGCTTCGCGCGCCACACCCAGCGGTTCGTCTCCGGGCTGCCGGGGTCGTGCGCGACCATCGCGGCGGCTTTCCTGACGACGAGCTCCGCGGCGGCCACCTGCACGTCGGCGCGACCCAGGCGGGCGCGGACCATCGGCAACGCCTGCAGTCCGCGTTCGCGCAGGTGCCCCGCGCCGTGGCGCAGCACGGCTCGGGCGACCCCGACGTACACGGCGGCGTACGAGGCGACCAGCCACTGGGGCATCACCTGCGCGAGCAGGAGGGCGGCGCCCTCGACTCCACCGACGAGCGCGTCCTCACCGACCTCGGCCGCCAGCAGCAGGTCGTGGCTGGCCGTGGCGCGCATGCCGAGCGAGTCCCAGACCGGCCGCACCTCCACCCCGGCACCGGCCGGGACGAGGAAGTACGAGATCTTCGGCTCCTCGGAGCGCGCGTCCCTGGCGGCGACGAGGTAGGCGTCCGCGTGGCCGGCGCCGGAGACGAACGTCTTGGTGCCCTCGACGCGGAAGCCGGACTTCGTTCGCTCGTAGGAGGTGCGCACTTGGGACAGCCGCGAGCCGATGCCGCGTTCGCTCATCGCGACCGCGTACAGGGCGCCCTCCGCCGCCGCCTTCAGGACGCGGTCGCGGAAGGTGAAGAAGCTCTCCGTGCCGCCGAACTGCCGCACCAGCTCGTCCGGAGTGGAGGCGAGCGCACCGGTGACGGAGGCGTGCATGTTGAAGATCAGCGCCGTCGCGCCCGCCCCGCTGCCGAGCTGCATCGCGACGTCGGTGTACTCGGCGAACGACGCGCCGGTGCCGCCGAGGTGCCGCGGGACCATCAGGCCGAGCAGCCCCGCCTCGCGCAGGTCGTCGAAGTCCTCCTCGGGGAAGGTGCCGGCGGCGTCGTAGCGCGCCGCGCGGCCGGACATGCGGTCGGCCAGGGAGTCGAGGTCCACGGCTCATCCCTTCTTGCGGCCCGCGCCCTGGAAGAGCACGGCCGTGGTCGTGGTCGGGACCATGCGGACGGGCCGTCCGCGGCGCACCGGCCACGTGAGCAGGTCGGGCAGTGAGGGGCGAATACCCCGCAATGCGAGGCGCACACCGTGCCGCGCGCATCCGCGAACCAGGGTGGCGCGGTCGACCAGCAGCGCCGGATCGTGCACGCCGCGCGGCGCGAGACCGATGCGCTCCGCGAGGCCGATCGCCACCAGGCGGCACAACGCCGTGTCGGCCAGGGTGTCGAGCACCAGCAGGCCACCGGGCCGCAGGATCCGGCACGCCTCCGCGACCGCGCGGGGGAGGTCGGGCACGTGCTCGAGGATCTCCCCGGCGACGACCACGTCCGCGCACCGGTCGCGCAGCGGCACGGCGAGCACGTCGCCGCGGACCGCGTCGACGCCGCGGGCCTGGCGCAGGCCGCTCTCCGAGAGGTCCACGCCGATGTGCCGGTAGCCGCGGACGTGCGGCGCGAGCAGCCCCGCGCCGCAGCCGAGGTCGACCAGGACGGCACCGGGCCGCGCCGCCGGGACGAGCCGGGCGCGGGCGGCGGCCAGCCAGTGCAGCACGGCGAACGGGCCGCCCGGCTGCCACCACCGGTCGGCGAGCCGTTCGTAGAGTTCGGGGTCGTTCGGCGTGTGGCCGGCCTGCGCGCGCAGCGGCAGCTGGCAGAGTGGAGATCCGTGGGTCGCACCGGAGCTCTTGCGCGTTCGTGTCATCCGTTGCCCGCTCTCGCCGTCACGGCGGTCGCGGCGGCGCTGGCCGTGACGACCGGCAGATCCCCGGCAGGGGTGCTCGCGGTGGCCGCGGCGGTGCTGGCGGGGCAGCTGTCCGTCGGCTGGCTCAACGACCTGCTGGACGCGGACCGGGACGCGCGCACCGGCCGGCCCGGCAAACCGGTGGCCGCCGGTGCCGTGTCACGGGAACTGGTCGCGGTCGCGACCGGCATCGCCGCCGTGGCAGCGGTTCTGCTGTCCCTGCTGTCCGGAGTGGACGCGACCCTGGTGCACGTCGTGACGCTGTGCTCCGCTTGGGCGTACGACTTCGGCGTGAAGGCGACGGCGTTCTCGGTGGTGCCGTACGCGGTCTCGTTCGGACTGCTGCCCGCGTTCGTCACGCTCGGCGGGCCGGACGGCCACTGGCCGCCGCTCTGGCTCGTCGTGGCCGCCGCGGTGCTGGGCAGCGCCGCGCACTTCGCGAACGTCCTCCCCGACTTGGAGGACGACGCGGCGACCGGTGTGCGCGGACTGCCCCACCGGATCGGCGGAACCGCCAGCGCGGGAGTGGCCTCCGCTCTGGCGGTGTTCACCGGAGTGGTCCTCGCGGTCGGCCCGCCGGGTCCCGTCACGACGGCGGGACTGGTGGCGGTGCCGTTGTCGGTCGTGCTCCTGCTGATCGGCGGGGTGCTCGGCCGGCGACCGGGATCGCGGGCGAACTTCACCGCGCTGCTCGCGGTCGCGGTCGTCGACGTCGTCCTGCTGGTCGTCACCGGCGCGACGCGGATCTAGCGCCGGCTCCCGGCCTCACCTCCGGTGCGCGCGGGTGCCGCGGCCGAGCGCGAAGCCGAGCCCCGCCATGCCGACGGCGAGCAGCAGGTGCAGCCAGTTGTCGGCGGTGTTGAGCGGGACGAAGTTGGCGCTGCTGTCGTGGTCGACCACCAGGCCGTACAGCCACAGGACCAGGTAGACGATCCCGCCGCCGACGAGGTACCCGTACGCGCCGCGGGCCGTGCGGGACATGAGGAAGCCGGCGACGCCGAACGCCAGGTGCACGATGTTGTGCAGGATCGACACCATGAACACGCCCAGCAGCATGGCCTGGGACTCGTGGCCCGCGAACATCAGCGTGTCGTAGTTCGTCGTGAGTCCCGGGATGAAGCCGGCGACGCCGACGAGGACGAACACGACGCTGACCGCGAGCGCGGCTTTCTGCACGGGCGTCTTCACCGTTGTTCCGGTCTGGGACATGGCGATTCCAAGGGGGAGTGGGGACTCGCTTCGGTCGAGCCCGGCTACCCGTGGCACCTCCTCCCAAACGATCGGTGTGCCCCGGTTGTCCTGGTTTTCCGGGGGTACCTACTGCCTTCGCGCTCCGAGGGAGGCCGGGTTACATGAGAACAGCGGGAAAAGCGTTTCTGGCGGCGGGTGTGGCGACGACCGCGGTGGTCGTGCGGCGTCGTCGCCGCGACCGGGACGACCAGGCACAGCGGTGGCTGGCGGTGACGGTGGACCTCGCGCCGGAGGACGTCCGGGCCGCGCTGCCCGACGACCTGGCACGCCTGCGCGACCAGGTCGGCCTGCGGATCCAGCCCGCGGCGGGGGACAAGGGCACCGAGCTCAGGGCGAAGCCCGCGGGGGAGGTGTCCCGCCACGACCTCCGGCTCGCGCTGCGCAGGGCGAAGTCGGTGCTGGAGGCCGGCGAGGTCGTGCGGCCCGACACCGCGCCCACGCATCCCGGCCTGGCGGGCAGGGTGTTGCGCCTGGTGACGAACCGGGCGGGCGGGGGTGGCCGGCTGTGAAGGCGTTGTGCTGGGAGGGGATCAACGACGTCCGCGTGCAGGACGTGCCCGACCCGGAGCTGCTGGGCGACCAGGACATGATCCTGAAGGTGGGCCTGAGCACCGTGTGCGGCTCGGACCTGCACCTGCTCACCGGGCACATCCCGTTCATGCAGGCGGGAGACGTGATCGGGCACGAGTTCATGGGCGAGGTCGTCGAGGTCGGGTCCGGCGTCACCCGGCACCGTCCCGGCGACCGCGTGGTGGTGTGCTCGTTCATCGTCTGCGGCCGGTGCTGGTACTGCCGCAACGAGCTGTACTCCCTGTGCGACAACACCAACACCAACCCGGCGATCACCCAGCACCTGTGGGGGTCCGATCCGGGCGGCATCTTCGGCTACTCGCACGCCATGGGTGGCTTCCGCGGCAGCCACGCCGAGTACGTGCGCGTGCCGTTCGCCGACCACACCGCGATCCCGATCCCCGACGCCGTGGACGACATGAGCGCCCTGTTCACGTCGGACTCGGCGGCGACCGGGTGGATGGGCGCAGACCTCGGCGGGGTGAAGCGGGGTGACGTCGTGGCCGTGTGGGGCGCCGGTGCGGTGGGGCAGATGGCGGCCCGTGCCGCCCAACTGCTCGGCGCAGAACGGGTTCTCGTCATCGACCGCTTCGACTACCGGTTGCGGCAGGCGGAGTCGGTGTTCGGGGTGGAGACCGTCAACTACGCCGAGACGTCCGTCGGTGAGGCCCTGCTGGACGCCACCGGTGGCCGTGGACCGGACGTCTGCATCGAGGCGGTCGGCTGCGAGGCGCACTCCACCGGCCCGCAACACGTCTACGACCAGGTGAAGAGCAAGCTGAAGCTCGAGATGGACCGCCCGATCGCGGTGCGCGAGGCGATCTACCACTGCCGCAAGGGCGGCTCGGTGTTCGTGCTGGGCGTCTTCACCGGCGTGGTCGACAAGTTCCCCCTGGGCGCCTTGATGAACAAGGGCCTGACCGTCCGCGGCGCGCAGCAGCACGGGCAGCGCCACATCCCGATGCTGCTCGACCGCATCGCGTCCGGCGAGCTCGTCACCGACCACCTGGCGACGCACGTCATGCCGCTCGGCGAGGGCGCGCACGGTTACGAGATCTTCAAGAAGAAGGAAGACGACTGCGTCCGCGCGGTCTTCCGCCTCTGACGGCGGGCGGCCCCGACCGGCTGGAGGACACATGACCGGCTCGCTGTACTTCGTGGGCAACGCCACCACCGTGCTCCGGCTGGGGCCGTTCACGCTGCTGACCGATCCCAACTTCCTCCACAGAGGACAGTGGACGCACATCGGCCAGGGCGTCGTGTCGCGCCGCCTCACCGATCCCGCGATCGAGATCGCGGACCTGCCGGAGCTGGACGGGGTGGTGCTGTCGCACCTGCACGGCGACCACTTCGACCGGGTGGCGAGCAGGGAGCTCGCCCGCGACCTTCCCGTGTTCACCACCCCGCACGCGGCGAAACGCCTGTCCCGGCGGGGTTTCCGCGAAGCCGCGCCGTTGCGCACGTGGGAGACCGTCGTGCTGTCCAAGGGGTCGGCGAAGCTGACGATCACGTCGTTGCCGGGTGCGCACGCGCTCGGTCCGTTGCGGCACGTGCTGCCGCCCGTGATGGGCACCATGCTGGAGTACCGGGTGGCGGCGGGCGTGCCGCCGTTCCGGATCTACCTCAGCGGGGACACCCTCGTGCACCCGGAGCTGCGGCAGATCCGCGACCGCTTCGACGGCATCGACCTCGCCGTGGTGCACCTCGGCGGCACGAAGGTGCTCGGCGTGCTGCTCACCATGGACGGCGAGCAGGGCAGCGACCTGGTCGAGCTGCTCGCCCCGAGCACCACCGTGCCGGTGCACTACGAGGAGTACGGCGTCATGAAGTCACCGCTGGCCGACTTCACCGCGGAGCTGTCGCGCCGCCGGGCCGGGCGCGACGTCCAGGTCGTGGCACGGGGGGAGACCTTCGCGCTGCCGATCTGACGGCTCAGCCGATGCCGTGCTGCTGCAACCACAGCTCCAGCACGCCGAGGTGCCACAGCTCGTTGCCGCCCGCCTTGGTGACCCGGCCGTTGGGGTCGGCGAGCAGCTCGTCCAGGTAGTCGCGGCGCAGCACCCCGCGGCCGCGGGCGACGGGGGAGTTCAGCGTGGACCGCAGCAGGTCGAGCACCTCCCCGTCGAGGCGGGTGAGCGCCGGGACCGGGAAGTACCCCTTCTTCCGGTCGACGACGTCGGCCGGGAGGAGTTCGCGGCCGATGTCCTTGAGCAGTCCCTTGCCGTCCTGGTCGGCCTTGAGCTCCGGCGGGCACGCGGCGACGAGCTCCACGAGGTCCTGGTCGAGGAACGGCACGCGGGCCTCGACGCCCCACGCCATCGCCATGTTGTCGACGCGCTTGACCGGGTCGTCCGGCATGAGCAGGTGCGTGTCGGTGCGCAGGACGGCGTCGAGCGCCGTGTCCGCGCCGGGGTCGGCGAGGTGGTTCGCGGCCAGTTCGGCGCTGACGTCGCGACCGGCGAGCCACCGCGGTTCGAGGATCCGCGCGAGCTCGTCGTGCTCGAGGTCGTGGAACGCCTCGCGCAGCACCTCCGCGGCCTGCGGCCGGGCGGCGTCGGCGGCGGGCTGGTGGTAGCGGTAGCCCGCGAACACCTCGTCGGCGCCCTGACCGCACTGCACGACCTTGACGTGCTTCGAGACCTCGCGGCAGACGAGGTGGAACGCGGTGACGTCGTGGCTGCCCATCGGCTCGCTCATCGACCCCACGGTGTCCTCGACCGCCTTCGCGATCTCCTCGTCGCCGATGCGGATCTGGTGGTGGTCGGTCCGGAACTCCCGCGCGATGGCGTCGGAGTAGACGAACTCGTCGCCCTCCACACCGTCGCGGCTCGTGAACCCGATGCTGAACGTGCTGGGCCGCTGCCCCTGCTCGGCGAGCAGGGCGACCAGCAGGCTCGAGTCGAGACCGCCGGAGAGCAGCACGCCGACCTCCACGTCGGACACCGTGCGGCGGCGCACCGAGACTCGCAGCGCCTCGCGGACCGCCTGCCGCCAGTCCCGCGCCGTCCAGTCCGCGTGCTCGGCGCGGCGCGTGTACGACGGCTGCCAGTAGACGTGGTCGCGCACCGCCTTCCCGTCCTCGAACACGCGGATCGTGGCGGGCGGCAGCTTGCGCACGCCCCGCAGCACCGTGCGTTCGCCGGGCACGATGGAGTGCCAGGTCAGGTAGTGGTGCAGGCCCGCCGGGTCCAGTTCGGTGTCCACGCCGCCACCCGCGAGCAGCGCGGGCAGGGTGGAGGCGAACCTCGTCCGCCCGTGCGCCTCGGCCACGTAGAGCGGCTTGATGCCGAGCCGGTCGCGCACCAGCAGCACGCGGTCGCGCCGACGGTCGGCCACCGCGATCGCGAACATGCCGACGAGGTGGTCGACGAACCGCTCGCCCCAGTGGTCGTAGGCCTTGAGGATCACCTCGGTGTCGCTCGTGGACGTGAACCGGTAGCGGCCGGACAGCTCGTCGCGCAGCTGCTCGTAGTTGTAGATGCACCCGTTGAACGCGACCGCGAGGCCGAGCTCGTCGTCGACCATGGGCTGCGCGCCGGCGTCGGACAGGTCGATGATCGACAGCCTGCGGTGCCCCAGCGCCACCCGGCCCTCCGTCCAGTGGCCCGCGCCGTCCGGCCCGCGCGACCACATCGTCCTCGTCATGCGTTCGACCGCGTCGAGGTCGGGCCGTCCGGCCTGGTCGGTGACGATCTCACCGGCGATTCCGCACATGGCGTCTCCTCGTGTGCGTTCGGCTGACAGGGTGATGACGGGTACCCCTGAACGCCGATGACCATGTTCTGCCTGTGGCCCAGCTCGCGTGTGAGCAAGAGCACGGGAACTTCGCCCGTCAGGCCGGTTGACGCGGACGGCGGGTGGGCTGGCAATGGAGCCATGCACCTCTCGGCCGCCGAACTCGACCGGGCGAGTATCCCGTGGCTCGCCCGCCGGATGGCGGACGGCGAGCTCACCGCGTCCGGTCTGACGCACGCCTACCTGTCGCGCATCGCCGAGGTGGACCCGTTGCTGCGCGCAGTGCTCGCGCTCGACCCGACCGCGCGGCAGCAGGCGCGGGAGAGCGACCTGAGGCGGGCGCGCGGCGAGTCGCGCGGCCTGCTGGACGGCATTCCCGTGCTGCTGAAGGACAACATCGACACCCGCGGCCTCGCGACCACCGCCGGCTCGCGGGCGTTGCGCGTGCCGCCGTCCGCCGACGCGCCCGTGGTGACCCGCCTGCGCGAGGCGGGCGCGGTGGTGCTGGGCAAGACGAACATGACGGAGTGGGGCAACTTCCGCTCCCCGTGGGCGACCTCCGGCTGGTCGGGCGCGGGCGGGCAGACGGCCAACCCGCACGTGCTGGACCGCACGCCGTGCGGGTCGTCGTCGGGCTCGGCCGTCGCGGTGGCGGCGTCGCTGGCGCAGGTCGCGGTCGGCACCGAGACCAACGGGTCGATCGTGTCGCCGGCGGGCCACGCGGGCGTCGTGGGGTTCAAGCCGACGCCCGGCCGGATCGGCAACGAGGGCATCGTGCCGATCACGGCGCTGCGCGACACCGCCGGCCCGATGGCGCGGCACGTCGTGGACGCCGCGATCCTCATGGCCGCGATGGCGGGCGAGCCCTGCGCGGTCACGCCCGCGACGCTGGAGGGCGCGCGGGTCGGGGTGTGGCGGCGGACCGGGTTCGACGCCGAGGTCGACCGGGTCGTCTCCGCGACGGTGGAGCTCCTGCGCGCCCGCGGCGCCGTGACGGTCGACGTGGAGCTGCGGCACCAGGACGAGATCCACGCGGCGGACCGCCCGGCGATGGTCGCCGAGTTCGGGCACGACCTGGCGCGGTACCTGCGCGCGCGGCCCGGCGCGCCCCGGACGCTGCGGGAGGTGATCGAGTTCAACGAGGGCGACCCGGTCGAGCTGAGCCGGTTCGGCCAGGAGCTGCTGCACGACGCCGGGAAGACGCGCCCGCTCACCGACCCGGCCTACCGCCACCAGCGGCGCACCGCGACGGAGCTCGCCCGCCGGTCCGTCGACGAGGTCCTCGCCGCCCACCGCCTGGACGTGGTCCTGGCGCCCACCAACGGCCCCGCGTGGCTCGCGCGGGGCAGCGACCCCGCCGGTCCCCGGACGGCACTGCCCGCGGCGGTGGCGGGGTACCCGAACATCAGCGTGCCGGCCGGGTTCGCCGGTCCGCTGCCGATCGGCGTGTCCTTCCTCGGCGGGCCGGGCGCGGACGACGCGGTGCTGGGCTTCGCGGCGGCCTTCGAGGACGCGTCCCGGGTGCGCAGGACGCCCGGCTACCTGCCGACGCTGCCCTGACGGGCGTCAGTGCTCGAACATGCGCGTGAGACCGGTGACGTCGAGGACGCGCCGCAGGGCCGGGCTGGGCGCGACCAGCCGCAGCGACCCGGCCATCTCGACCGCCCTGGCCCGGCTGCGGACCAGCGCGCTCACCCCGCTCGAGTCGCAGAACGCGACACCGGAGACGTCGACGACGAGGTGGTCGAGCTTCGCCAGCAACGCCGCCGAGCCCGTCGTGTCCAAGGTCCCGGTCAGGTGCACCTCGGTGTGCGCCGGGGTTCCGACCACGTGGATGCGCAGCATGACACACCTCCTTCCCCGTTCGGCCCGTAGCGCCGAATACCCGCGCGGAGCCGGATCATGTTGCCCCGCAACCGCGTGTCCCGGTGAACCAGGCGGGCCGGCGGTTACGATGGCGGCCGGCGAGTTCCGCGCCGAACCTCCTGACCGGGTGCTCGCGCCACCCGGCTCTCGCGGGGGCAAAGGGGACCTGTGCGCCTCGGGACGCCGGCTTCGTCACGCCTCGACCAGGGCTGTCGCGGCATCGGGGTGCGCGGGGTCCGGATGCCGCAGCGACGGCCGGGGAGTTCGTGATGACGTCACGCAAGCAGCTCAAAGAACGGGTTCGCGCCCGCATGGCCAAGACCGGGGAGCGCTACACCACGGCGCTCGCTCACCTGACCGGTGCGGCGCCGGTGGGCGGGTGGACGTTGCGCGGGGGCACGGACCCCGACGCGGCGGGCCTGACCGCGATGCTCGCCGCCCGCGGGGTCCCGGGCCTCACCGAGGCGCTGGTGTTCGGCATCGGCGGCGGGATCGGCGCGGGCTACATCCTGTGGGAGTTCCAGCACGACGACAGCCGCCACGTCACGACCGGCTTCTCGAACTCGTGGCAGTACGTCACCCGCCGCACCGAGAAGGTCCTCACGCGGCTCGGCGTCGACCACGAGTGGCACCGGTCCGCGCCCAAGGCGGCGCAGGCGTGGCTGACCGGCCGGCTCGACGCGGGCGACGCCGTCATGGTGTGGCCCGACCGCTACCAGATCGGCTACTGGGACCTGCCCGAGGCGCTCGACGGCCACGGCGGGCACCCGGTCGTCGTGTACGGCGCGTCCGGCGACCAGGTGTACCTGGACGACCGGAACCTGGCGCCGCTGACCGTCGCGCGGGCGGACCTCGACCGCGCGGTCGCACGGGTCGGCAGCTGGAAGAACCAGGCCGTCGTGGTCACCGGCCCCGGCCACGCGCACGACGTCGAGTCCGCCGTGCGCGAGGGACTGCGCGACGTCGTGGAGCACCTGTCGGCGAAGTCGGACTCGTTCTCCTTGCCCGCGTGGCGGAAGTGGTCGCGGATGATGACCGACACCAGGGCCGCCAAGGCGTGGCCGAAGGTGTTCGCCGACGGGCGGGGGCTCGACCAGGCGCTGCAGAGCGTCCGCGAAGGCGTGGACGGGCGGTACGGGGTCACCGGCGGCAACCTGCGGCCGTTGTTCGCGGACTTCCTCGACCAGGCCGGGCACTCCGGGCTCGCGCCGCGGTGGCGGGAGATCGGCGAGATGTGGCACGCGTTCGGGGCCACGACCGGGTTCGCGGAGATGGGCCGTCAGCTCGCGGAGCTGCACGAGGCGGAGACCGACGCGATCGCGCGGCTGAAGGCGGCCGTGGACTGAGCACCGGCCGGGCGGGACGGCGGATCACGCGCGCCACCCGCCCGGCCGGTTGTGCCGGGCGCGCCGGCGGCCGAGCACGTGCGAGGCCGCGGTGGCGCTCAGCACGAGGCCGCCGGCGACCAAGAACGGCAGGTCGGAGGTCAGCGCACCGACCACGACGACCAGCACGCCGATCAGGCCGGCGGCGAGCAGCGCCCAGCCGCGAGCGGACCTGCGGGGTGTGGCGCCGAGCGCGCTCAGCGTCGCGGCCAGGCCGGGGCCCTCGGCGGTGAGCCGGTGCTCGATGCGCCGGAGTTCGCGGAGCTCGCGGGCGGGGTCCACGGCTCATCGGGGAGTGCGGCCGGCGGGCCACCAGCGGGCGTCGGTCGGCACGGGGTAGCCGCGCACGCCGACCGGCACCGGCCTCCTGCGCGAGGACCTGATCAGCACGGCCAGCCACAGCAGGCCGGCCGCCGACACGAGGGCCAGACCGGTCCAGGTGAAGACGGTGAACAGCCGCACCTGCGCGGGAGTCGGCTGCGCCAGGTACCCCTCCGCCAGCAGTCGCCGCTGCGCCGGCTGGTCGGTCAGCACGAGGGTGACGAGCACGGCGATGGTGTTCATCGAGTCCCACAGCGCGTGCAGCAGCGACACCCCGAGGTAGGCGGCCAGCAGCCGGCCGGTGAGCAGGAAGTGGTCGCGGCTGCTGCGGGAGAACAGCACGGCACCGAGGACCGCGGTCCACAGGCCGTGCCCGAACGGGGCGAGCAGGCCCCGCAGCAGTTCGGTGCTCACGAGGTCCAGCAGCGACAGCCCGTTCTGGGTGAACAACGCCGTCAGCGCGTACCCGGCCGACTCGAAGGCGGCGAACCCGAACCCGACGCTCGCGCCCAGCACCAGCCCGTCGCGCGGCGACTTCTCGTGCAGGTGCCGGGTCAGCAGCGCGAGCGCGCCCAGCTTGACCGCTTCCTCGATCAGGCCGACGCCCGCGAACAGCCACGGTGACGGGTGCAGCAGGTAGCTCTCCAGCAGCGAGGCGCCGAGCACGCCGAGGACGCCGCCGACGGCGAACGTGCGGAACACCAGTTCCCCCGTCACCTCACCGGAATGCCGGTGCCGGAAGGCCCACGACACGAACGTGGCCGGCACGAGGAAGCTGCCGAGCAGCACGATCGTGGGGATCAGGTTGGTGTTGCCCGTGCCGAAGGTGATCACCACCGCGGCCACCCACAGCGCCAGCCCGGCCAGGAACATCCGCAACCACGGCCGCGAGCGCCGCGCCGTGTGGTGGTCAGCCGGTCCGGTGACGGCCATGGGCGTCGAACCTCCTCGGCCCCGGCCTGGCGCCCGCGACGGGGGCACCGGAGCGACCGGCGGTCACGGGTGGTCTTCCCCCGGACGACCGCCCCAACCCCGTCCGCGCCGCGGTCGGGCCGGTCGGTTCGGGGTGCTGACCGGATGGTGGGTGGGGTGGTTGGTGGGCACGGCGGCCGGGGATGGCCGGGTTGTGCACTGACCGGCTGGTGCGCGGTGGCCGGGAGTGGTCCGGCTGTGTGCTCACCCGCCGGCGGGCGCGGCGGCTGGCGATGGGCGGGCTGCGTGCCCACCTGCCGGTGCGCGTCGTGGCCGCCCCCGCACTCACCCGCCGCTGGTCTCCGCGTTGGGACGGCGGGCGAGTGCGG